>NZ_JAKRMO010000038.1:0-42944 GCF_022346485.1 Brachybacterium sp. ACRRE
TCGACGGCAGCGGCTCCCAGACCAAGGACGGCCTGCGCTTCGCCGACGGCGGCTCCTCCTTCATCTACCGCTTCGAGGTGCCGGACGGGGCAGGCGCTGTGAGCGTCGAGCTCGAGCTCGAGAACGAGTACCTGGTCTCCGCGACCGGGACCGCGCCCACCCGCGTCGAGCCGTTCTCCTCCTTCCGGGACTTCGCGATCGCCACGAGCGCGCTGATCACCTGGCTCCCGCCCTCGGGCGACAGCGGCAGCCAGTTCTCCGAGCTGCTCGCGAAGGTCGACCCGGGAACGGTCTACGCCGGCTGGTTCGCGAACGACGTGGACGGCGAATGGTCGGGTGTGGAGCTGTGCAGCACCCACGGCGTCATCGTCGTCGCCGCCGACTACTACATGAACGCGAGCGTCCTCTCCGGCATCCCCGCCGTGACCCGGGCCCGGCCCACCAAGCCCTCGCGCGGCCGCGTGAAGGACCGCACCTACCTCACGCTCACCTTCGGAGAGGGCGACAACATCCAGTTCTGCGAGCGGCACATGCGCGAGCTCTGGGACGATCCCGCCCGCGGCTCCGTGCCCATGAACTGGACCATCACCCCTCTCCTCGAGGACATCGGCCCTGCTCTGCTCCACCACTTCCAGCGCACTGCCACCGAGAACGACTTCCTGGTGTGCGGCCCCTCCGGCGCGGGCTACACCTACGGAGACTCCTGGCCGAAGGACCAGCTGGACGTCTTCACGAAGGCCTCCGGCCGCTACCAGTCCCGCACCGGGCTCGACGTGGTCTACGCGTACTCGACGCCCGAGTCCGGGAAGCCCTCGCCGACCCTGCCCGACTGGGTCCTCGAGTCCTATGCCAAGAACGTCGAGCTGCGCGGCATCATGCAGACCGACGAGAAGGGCGCGATCAGCGCCCCCGGTGCCGCCGTCCCGCTGCTGGGCACCTTCTATCCCGCCGGCGGCGTCGACACGTACCGCGAGCAGCTGCTCGCGAAGATCGAGGAGGAGCACGGCGCGGGCGAGGCCGACGAGAAGGGCGGACCGCTGTTCATCGCGGGGCTCATCAACGCCTGGAGCTGGACCCCGTCGGACGTGAAGGAGCTCGTCGAGAGCCTGCCCGAGGACGTCGAGGTCGTGCTCGCCGACGAGTTCTTCGACCTCTTCGCGCGCACCGCCTGAGGCGCCCGACGACCGTGGCCAGGGCGGGCGTACCCTGCCCGCCATGACCACTGCCGCAGACCGCCTCATCGACGTCCACGCCCACTTCGTCACCGACGACTACGTCGCCGCTGCGCGCGCCGCGGGGATCGAGCACCCCGACGGCATGCCCGGATGGCCGCAGTGGGACCTCGCTTCGCAGATCGAGGACATGGACCGCCGCGGCATCGAGCACGCGGTGCTCTCGATCTCCTCGCCCGGCGTCCACTTCGGCGACGACGCGTCCGCAGCCTCGCTCGCCCGCGCGGTGAACGACGCCGCGGCCGCGTTCGTCGCCGAGCACCCGCAGCGCCTCACCTTCTTCGCCTCCCTGCCGCTGCCCGATGTCGACGCGGCGCGCGTCGAGGCCCGCCGGGCCCTCGCGCTGCCCGGAGCGCGCGGCGTGATCCTCGAGTCGAACGCGCGGGGCCAGTACCTCGGCGACCAGGCGCTCGAGCCCCTCTGGGCGGAGCTCGAGGCGGCGAGCGCGATCATGTTCGTGCATCCGACCTCGCCCGTCGGGGCCGACGGGACGGACCTCGGCCGGCCGCGCCCGATGCTCGAGTTCATGGCCGATTCGACGCGCAGCATCGTCGACCTCGTGCTCGCGGGCGCCCTGGACCGTCATCCCGGACTGCGCGTGATCGTCCCGCACTCCGGGGCCTCCCTGGCCCTGCTGTCCGACCGGGTCGCGCTCTTCCAGGACGGTTTCGGACTGGGCGGCACGCCCTTCGCCGACGCGCTGCAGGGCCTCTGGTTCGACCTCGCGGGGACGCCCTTCCCGCACGCCGCGCCGCTGCTGGTGGACGTCGCCGGATCCCATCACGTCCTCTACGGCAGCGACTCCTGCTGGACCCCGGCGCCCGCGGTCGACGCGCAGATCGAGAGCATCGACCGCGCGGAGCCTCCCCTCGGCGCGACCAGCTGGCGCCGCCTGACCGCACGCAACGCCGAGACGCTCCTGGGCGAGGTGTGAGCGCGCGAGCTCAGGCCCCGGCGAGCCCCTCGGCCCACTCGTCGACGGTGGTCACCGTCGCCTGACGCGGGAACACCTTCTGCGTGAGCACGCGGTGCACCTCCTCGTCGGGGTCGGCGCAGGCGTCGGCGAGCACGGTGAGGCGGAAGTCCAGATCCGCGGCCTGGCGCAGCGTCGAGAGCACGACGCCGCTCGTGGAGATCCCCGCGAGCACGAGGGACTCTGCCTGCAGGCCCCGCAGCAGCACCTCGAGATCGCTGCCGGTGAACGCGCTGATCCGGCGCTTGATCACGACCGGCTCCTCCGGGCCCGGGTCGAGCGCCTCGTGGAGCGCCGTGGCGGGGGAGTCCTCGGTCATGCCCGTCTCGCCCGCGCGGGCCGAGATGCCGGCGAAGCCCGAGGTCGGCGCGATCTCGGGGTAGCCGGGCCGGAAGGCCACGCGCACCCACACCACGGGGATGCCGGAGTCCCGCGCCACCTCGACGGCCGCGCGGGCGCGCTCGAGGACGCCGGTGCTGGTGAAGCGGTCGGCGATGCCGTGCTGGAAGTCCATGGCGAGCAGGACGGTGCGCGATGCGGGGCCCGTGGTCTTGCGGGAGTCGGTGGCGGGTGCGGTCATGGGGGAGTGCTCCTCGGTCTGTGCGATCAGCGGTCGTTGCGGTCGTGGCGGGCACGGTGGTCGTGACGGGCGCGACCCACGTTTGCTCAACAAATATTGATCAATGTACGTTGACGGTATGGATCCAGCAAATCGTCCGGCCTCCTCGGCGGAGGCCGCGCACGCCCTGCGCGGGGTCGTCGGCCGACTGCGGCGTCGCCTCCTCGCGGTCTCCGGCAGCGATGTCCTCACGCCCGCGCAGGCCTCCGCCCTCACTCTCTTCGTGCGCGGCGATGCCGATTCCGGCGCCTCCCTCGCCCAGGCCGAGCGGATCTCGCCCCAGGCTGCGGCGGTCACGGTGGCGGCTCTCGCGAAGGCCGGTCTCATCGAGCGCACGGCCGATCCCGCCGACGGCCGTCGCCAGATCATCGCCGTCACCGAGTCGGGCCTCGACTACGTGCAGGGGGCTCGCGGGATGCGTCAGGCTTGGCTCGAGCAGGGCCTCACCGAGGAGTTCACGGAGGACGAGCGCGCGCAGCTGATCGCCGCGGCCGCCCTCCTCGAGCGCCTGCTGCAGCGATGACGGCGATCGCCCGCCGCCCCTCGCCCCCGGATCGCTTCGACCGCCGGCTGCTCTCCCCGATGATGCTCGGGTCGATCCTGAACCCGATCAACTCCTCGATCATCGCCGTCGCGCTGGTGCCCATCGGCGTCGCGCTCGGTGCCCCCGCGCGGGAGACGACCTGGCTGATCACGGGCCTGTATCTCGCGACCGCCGTCGGCCAGCCGCTGATGGGGCGCCTCGTCGACGCCTACGGCGCGCGCCGCATGTTCCTCGTCGGCTCCGCGCTCACCCTGCTCGCCGGCATCATCGGGACGCTCGCCCCGAACATCTGGGTGCTCGTTGCCGCGCGCGTGGTGCTCGGGTTCGGGACCTGTGCGGGCTATCCCTCGGCGATGCGCCTGATCAGCGATGAGGGCGAGCGCACCGGCGTGGACAGCCCCGCCGCCGTGCTGAGCGCGCTCAGCATCACCACGCAGACCATTTCGGTGATCGGGCCGGTGCTCGGGGGAGTGCTCATCGATGTGGGCGGATGGCGCAGCACGCTCGCGATCAATGTGCTGCTGGGCGCCGCGGGCCTCGTGCTGGGCCGCCTCTATCTGCCGCCCAGCCGCCGGCCCGTCGGCCGCGCGCGCATCGACGTGGTCGGGATCGTGCTCTTCACGATCGCCCTGGTGAGCCTTCTGCTCCTGGTCATGGACCCGTCCGTCGGTCGGCTCTGGCTGCTCGCGCCCGTCCTCGCGGCGGGCGCCGGCTTCTGGATCTGCGAGCTGCGTCGGGCCGACCCCTTCATCGACGTCCGGATGCTGCGGGCGAGCCCAGCGCTGGTGCGCAGCTATCTGCGCTCGGTGCTCGCGGCGCTCGTCAGCTACGGCTACATCTACGGCTTCACCCAGTGGATGCAGGAGGCGCGCGGACTCAGTCCTTCGCTCTCCGGACTCGTGCTGCTGCCCACCTTCGCCGTGGGCATCGCGGTCGTCGCGCTCACGGGACGGCGCGAGGCGCTGCGCGGGAAGCTGATCGTCGGCTCGCTCGCCCAGATCCTCGCGTGCGCTATGGTGCTCGCGCTCGGGGACCGCTCGCCCCTCGTGCTGCTGCTCGGGATCGCCGTCGTGCTCGGCATCCCGCAGGGGCTGCTGAACCTCGCCAACCAGAACGCCGTCTACCGCCAGGCGCGCAGCGAGCAGATGGGGGCGGCGGCGGGACTGCTGCGCACCTTCATGTACCTCGGTGCGATCGGCTCGTCCTCGGCGAGCGGTGTGCTCTTCGGTCGACGGGCCGACACCGGGGGCATGCACGACCTCGGACTGGTGATGCTCGCGGCGGCCGTGCTCCTGCTCGTGCTCTCGGTGGCCGACAGGACGCTCGGCAGGACCACGGCGCGCGGCGAATGAGCCCCGGCGACCTAGCCCCGGGGTTCGGCCCCGGGGCCCAGGGCCGCTGACGTCAGCGCAGCTCGCGGTGCAGATCCGCGAAGCAGTCGACGCCCGAGGTCCACTCCCTCTGCGCGCCGTCCCCGAAGTCGCCCAGCCGGGCGACCGCGGTGCCGTCGCGCTGGGAGGGGCGTGGGTGGATGCGCAGGGAGCCGTAGGTGAACTCGAGCCGCAGCCCGATGCCCTGCTCCTCATAGGTCTCGGTGACGTCCTGTCCGATCAGTTCGCGCAGGGCGCCCGCCCAGCGCTCGTCGTCGGAGGAGACGATCGAGTGCTCCTTCAGCACGGTGGGCATCACCAGGCACTCCAGGAGCGGCTGCTCGCTCGAGCCCGTGGGGGACTCGAAGCGGATCCGCAGGCGCCCCAGCACGAACCCGATCTCGCGCACCCGGTAGCCCCGGAGCCTCGACAGCTGGAGGGTGCGGGGCTGCGTCGATGTGCTGGCGTCCGTCGTGGTGTCCATGGGGCACACTCCTTCCGGTCGTGGCTGTGGTGCGGGCGGGCCGCCGCGGAGGGCGACCCGGGTCACAGTGCGGCACTGTAGACCCCTTGCCCGGAAGATGCCGACATGGTGTGCACAGTGGACACGCAGAGTCCCTCCGGGGGAGACCACGACGGGACGGAGAGTCGCCCGGAGGGCAGAACCGGAGGGCAGAATGAGCGCCATGGACGAGACCCAGAACGATGCCGCCGACGCGGCCCCGCGCGTGGTGAGCGCGAGCCGTGTGATCGCGGCCGCTCCCGGAGAGATCTTCGAGCACATCGCCGACCCGGCGCTCCAGACCGCGTGGGACGGCAACGACAACCTCGCCGAGGCCGCCTCCGGCCAGCGCGTGCGCGGCGTCGGGGATGTCTTCGCGACGACGCTGACCACGGGCGCCGTGCGCGAGAACCACGTGGTCGACTTCGACGAGGGCCTGCGCATCGCCTGGCTCCCCGCGCCCGAGGGCGAGCAGCCGCCCGGCCACCTCTGGCGCTGGGACCTCGAACCCCTGGGCGAGGGCCGCACCCGCGTCATCCACACCTACGACTGGACCGACCTGCACGACCCCGTGCGCCAGGAGCGCGCCCGGCGCACCACCGAGGCGAGCCTGCAGGCCTCGGTGGACCGTCTCGCGGCGCTGCTCGAACGGGGCGACGGAGGGGCCGCGCGCTGATCGTCCGGCGCTGATCATCCCGCGCTCAGCGCGAGAAGCCGAGCCGCCCGTCCACGAGCGTCGCGAGCGGCCGCGCCTCCCGCAGACGCGCGGCGGACTCCCGTGCCGCGGACTCCACGAAGGCCTCGTCGGCGCCGCGCGGCACGTCGGCGAAGAGTCCGGCGCCCGCCGCATCGGCCGGCTCCTCGAGCAGCACCAGGTCCGCGCGCGCTCCCACCGCGGGCCGGACCCCGGCCCCGTCGGTCGAGGCGGCGAGCGCCTCGAGGGGCTGCAGCTGCTGGGCGGGGAACCAGGCCTCGCGTCCGTCGGCGCTGCGGTGGACGGCCGCCGACATGGCGAGCCAGGGATCCACGGGCGCGACGGGGGAGTCCGAGCCCATCAGCAGATCGACGCCCGCGTCGAGCAGGTCGCGGAAGCGGTAGGAGCGCTGCGCGTCGTCCGGCCAGACCTCCTCGGTGGGGTCGCGGTCGTCGAGCAGATGGGCGGGCTGCACCGAGGCACGGACCCCGAGCGCCGCCATCCGCGCCACGTCCTCGTCGGCCAGCAGCTGGGCGTGCTCGATCCGAGGTCCGCCCCCGCGCCCGCCCGCGCCGCCGCGTCCGCGACCCGCGCCGGCCTCCGCGAGCGCATCCAGGACCACCCCTGCGGCAGCGTCGCCGATCGCGTGCACGGCGACCGCGAGCCCGCGCGCCTCGGCCCGCGCGAGCAGCGCCGCGAGGTCGTCGGCCATGTGGCTGAGCACCCCGAAGCCGCCGCCGAGCGGGTGCGCCCCCGCCTCCCCGGAGAATGCGTAGGGGTGGCGGCAGTACGCCGAGCGCGAGCCCAGCGAGCCGTCGGCGATCACCTTGAGCGGGCCCATGGTCACGAGCCCCGAGCTGCCGATCGGTGTGCCGGTGGGCCCCGGCACTCCATCGAGCCCGGAGGCGTAGGTGGCCGTCCGCACGCGGATCCGGGCCTCGCGCCGGGCCCACAGCGACGCGTTGTCGGCCCACTCCATGTCCGTCAGGCCGACGACCCCGCGCGCGAGCGCGTCCTCCTGGAGGCGCCTGACCCCGGCCTCGAGGTGCGCCGCGACGCCCGGCAGGTCGTCGAGATGGGCGACGGCGTCGAACCACTCGTCCTCGGCCACGATCCCGCGCCGCGGCGGCAGGCCCAGCGCGCGCAGAGCGGCCGAGCTCATCCAGGCATGATGCGCGTCGCCGCCGATCAGCACCACGGGCAGCTCCCCGGCGACGGCATCGAGCCCGGCCACCGTGGGATCGCCCGCCATGTCCACGAGGCGGTGGCCGAAGCCGATCAGCGCCTCGGCGCCTGCAGATCCCCCGCTGAGTCCTGACACCGCGGGGCGGGCGGCGATGGCTGAGGCGACCTCCCGCAGCACCTCGTCGACCGAGGCGAGCCCGGCGGTGTCCAGCCGCGCGTATCCCTGGGCTGTCTGGCCCACGTGCACGTGGTGGTCCCAGAGACCGGGGATCGCGAGGGCCCCGCCTGCATCGAGCACGTCCTCGCCCGGGGACGGCGCGAGATCCGCGCCGATCTCCGCGATCACCCCGTCGCGCAGACGGACCGACACGGGCGATGCGGGCGAGGATGCGAGCAGGCGCAGATCACGGACGAGCACCCGGCGAGCCTATCCGCCCCTGCACGGGGGAGAATCGAGGCATGCGCGAGCCGTCCCCCGAGCTGTCCGCCGACCCGACCATCGACCCCACCACAGGCCCGACCGTCGACCCGACCACCGATCCCACTGCCGACCCCACCACCGGCCTGGCCGTCGACCCCACCACCGCGCACTCCCCGCACGCCTCCCGCGACGAGACCGCGGCCCTGTGGTGCGCCGCGGGCGCCGCCGTGCTCGGGCTCGGCCTGGGGCTGGTCTCGCTGCGCACGACGCTCCCGCTGTTCGGCCGCGGCTCGATCGGCGAGGTCGCGGCGTACGCGGGGATGGTCGCCGGCCTGCTCGGCTTCGTCCTGGCCGGTCTCACGATGACCCCGCGCCGCCAGCCCTGGCTGCGGGAGATCTCCCGGGTCCGCAGCGCGGCCAACATCCTCGCCCTGGGTGCGCTCCACGCGGTGTTCGCCTTCCTGCTGTGCAGCGCGCTGTACGGGGTGTTCGCCTCGGCGTTCCTGGGGCTCGCCCTGGACCGCTGGACCGGTGCCGTGTGGGTCGCCATCACCGCCGCGGCCTGCGCGTACGCCTGTGTGGAGAGCGCTCTCGCGCTCACCAGCGAGTCGCTGTCCGTGCTGCTGGCCGCGTTCCTGGTCACCGGTGCGCTCGCCGCCGCGCTGAGCGCGAGCGATCCGCAGTGGTGGCACCACCACTTCTCCGCGCTCGGATCGGGAAGTGGCGGGCTCACCTTCAACCTCACCCTGCTGCTGGCGGGACTCGCGCTCGCCGCGATCGGCGACTTCGTGGGCCACGACGTCGCCCTCTGGTGCCGCGCGACCGGCCAGACCCGCTCCCGGGCCACGCTCGTGCGCCTCGCGCTGATCGTCCTCGGGCTGCTCGTGATCGCCGTGGCGCTGATCCCGGTCGACGCGGAGCGGGTCTGGCACGATGCCGCCGCGCAGAGCATCGTGCTCGTCTTCGCCGCGGCGCTCGTGGGATTCCCGATGCTCTTCCGACGCCTGCCCGGCAGCTTCCTCGCCGTCACGGTGGGCGTGATCATCGCGCTGCTGGCCCTGCTGATGCTGTGGAAGGGCGTGGGGTACCTGAACCTCACGGCCTTCGAGATGGGCGCGGCCGCGACCGTCATGGCCTGGCTCATCCTCTTCGTGCGCACCGTCTCCGCGGCCGTGCGGAGCCTGCCCGCCGCGGACTGAGCGCCCGCGCCATGACGCCCGCGCCCCTCCCATGACGCCCGCGCCTCTCCCATGACAGCTGTCATGGGAGGGACGTGACGGCGCCCGATGGGCCCGCGGCCCCCGCGCGGCGGAGGCTGGAGCCATGAACGAGACGACCCCGGCCCCGTCCCAGGATCCCCGCCCCGCGATCGACTGCCGGGCGCTGACCAAGACCTTCGGCTCCCTCACCGCCGTCGACGACCTCGACCTCGCCGTCCCGCGCGGCCAGATCCTCGCGCTGCTCGGCCCCAACGGCGCCGGCAAGTCCACGACCACCGAGATGATGCTCGGGCTCGCGACCCCGGACGCCGGAGAGGTGCGCATCTGCGGCACCACCCCCACCGACGCCGCGCGCCGCGGCCTCGTCGGCGCGATGCTCCAGAACGGCGCGCTCCTCGAGGACACCCCGGTGCGGGTGATGCTGAACCTCGTCGCCGGGGTCTGCGCGCACCCGCTCCCGCTCGACGAGGTCATCGAGCGCGCCGACATCTCCTCCCTGCTGCGCCGCAGCACCTCGAAGCTCTCGGGCGGGGAGGCGCAGCGCGTCCGCTTCGCCCTCGCGCTCCTGCCCGATCCCGAGGTCATCCTGCTGGACGAGCCCACCGTCGCGATGGACGTCGAGACCCGCCGGCGCTTCTGGGAGCGCATGCGCCACGTCGCCGCCGACGGCCGCACCATCGTCTTCGCGACCCACTACCTCGAGGAGGCCGACCAGCAGGCCGGCCGGGTGGTCGTCATGGACCAGGGACGCATCGTCGCCGACGGCACCGGCGCGCAGATCAAGGCCCGGATCGGTGGACGCGCGATCACCCTGCGTGTGCCGGACCGCGCCGCCGCCGGCCCCCTCGCCCACCTCGACGGCGTGACCAGCGTCGACGTGCTCGAGGACGGCCGACTCCGACTCGCCACCGCGGACTCCGACGCCACCCTGCGCGGGCTCTTCACCGGTGCCGGCCTGCCCGCCGTCAGCGACGTCGAGGTCACCACCCCGAGCCTCGAGGACGCCTTCCTCGCGCTCACCACCCACTGAGCGCACGCCACCGAACGCACCCCACTGACCTCCCCGCCCGACCCATCTCCCAGGAGACGCCATGACCACCGCACCCGTGACCATCCACGCTCCGTCGTCCGCCGCCACCGCGAGTCGCGGCGCCCCGGCGAGCCAGCTGCGGCGCACCGCGCGCTTCGCTCTCGCCTCCACCACGACCACCCTGCGCAAGGGCATGTTCCTGTTCTTCACGGTCGCCCTGCCGATCCTCATGTTCCTCATGTTCAACGAGATCTTCGGGAAGGAGGCCATGGGCGAGGGCGGCGAGACCGTGGGCACCTTCATCATGGTGCGCATGGCCGCCTACGGCGGACTGGGCGCCGCGGTCAACGCGGGCGCGATCATCCAGCTCGAGCGCACCAACGGCTGGCTGCGCCAGCTCATGGTCGCGGGCCTCACCCCGCGCAGCTTCGTCGTGGGGAAGATGGTCGCCGCCATGGCCGTGGTGCTGCCCGCGCTCATCGGCGTCTATCTCGCCGGGGCGCTCGTGGCCGGCATCCACCTCGACGCCCTCGAGGCCGTGCGCTCGCTGCTGGCCCTGTGGATCGGCATGCTGCCGCTCGTGCTGCTGGGCCTCGTCGTCGGCCTCGCCCTGAAGCCCAGCGCCGTCGGCGCCGCGACCACCATCGGCATGATGCTGCTCGCCGTCGCGGGCGGGCTCTGGTTCCCCTACGAGATGTTCCCGAGCTGGCTGCAGTCCATCTCCCGCTTCACCCCGACGTACTGGGTGGGGGAGCTGGGCACCTGGGGCATCATCGGCGAGGACTTCCCGGTGCGCGGCCTCGTGACCCTCGCCGTCTGGACCCTCGGGCTCGCGCTGATCGCGGCCCTGCTGCTGGGGCGGGCCGCGCGCTCCGCCTCGCGCCGCTGAGCCCCGCGGCGTGGGAATGCTGGAAGAATCGATGCCAGCCCGCGAGGAGGAGACCCCATGGCGCCAGCACGACTGACCGGATTCGCGCGCCGCGGGCCCGATCTCGCCGCGACCGCGCCGCCCCTCGCACGCTGCGACGAGCAGCATCCGCGCACCCTGCGCGGGCTGTACCGGGCGGCGGTCGCGTCGGGCGCGATGTTCTACACGGCGCCCTCGCTGCTGTTCATGCTGTTCGTGATCATCCCGGCGTTCGACCACCCGACCCCGGTGCGCACCACGGCGATCATCGTGCTGTCCCTCGCCTTAAGCGCGGCCTTCCTCCTCCTGCCCGGGGTCAAGGCCTTCAGCCCGAGCTTCGGGTACGGCTTCATCGCCGTGGTGTGGCTGCTGATCGCCCTGTTCGTCCCTGCGATCGGCTCGAACGTCCTCTACATGGTGATGTTCGTGCAGATCGCGCACACGATCGCGCTGCCCTGGCGCACCGCTCGGGTGGTGATCCTCCCGCTCACTCTCGTGGACTGCCTGCTCGCGGTGCTCACCGGCCAGTACATCGCGATCATCCTCGCGCTCGTCGGCCTCATGATCTCCCTGGGCGTGGGGTACGGGATCGAGCGGGAGATCCTCACCGAGCGCCTCGCCCGCGCCGAAGAGCGCAACGCGGTCCTCGCCGTCGCCGCCGAGCGCGAGCGCATCGGCCGGGACCTCCACGACACCCTGGGTCATTCGCTCACCACCATCACCGTCTCCGCCCAGCTCGCCCAGCGGCTGCTGGAGTCGGACCCCGAGGCGGCGCGCGCCCAGATCTCCGAGGTCGAGCGGATCTCCCGGCAGTCCCTGGCCGATGTCCGCGCGACCGTGAGCGGCATGCAGGAGGTGCGCGCGGCCACCGAGATCGCCTCGGCCCGCAGCGTCCTCACCGCCGCCGGGATCGAGGCCGACGTCCCCGCCGCCCTGCCCGAGCTCGATGACGCCCGCGCCGAGCTCTTCGGGTACGTGATCCGCGAGGGCGTCACCAACGTGGTGCGCCACTCCCGCGCGACGCACTGCACGATCCGCGTGGACGAGGGCGGCGCGAGCGTCGCCGACGACGGCGTGGGCATCCCGCGCGATCGCACCCGCTCGGGACTGGACGGCCTCGCGCGCCGCGTCGAGGAGGGCGGGGGAGAGCTCGTGGTCGCCCCGGGCGACGACGGCGCGGGGACCGTGCTCACCGCGCACCTCGCGCACTCCGGGAGACCGCTCGACGAAGGAGTCCACCATGCCTGATGCGCCCGCCACCCCCGGCGGCCCTGCCGCCCCCGGCACGCCGACCGCGCCGATCCGCATCGCCCTGGCCGACGACCAGGCCCTGCTGCGCTCCGGTCTCGCGGCCCTGCTGCGCCTCGAGGCCGACATCGAGGTGGTGGCGGAGGCAGCGGACTGCGCCGGGACCCTCGCCGCCGTCTCCGCGCAGCATCCAGACGTGCTGCTGCTGGACGTGCAGATGCCCGCCGGGACCGACGCGGACGGCGGGGCGGGACCGGCCGACGGACTCGAGGTCGCCGAGCGCCTGCGGGGATCGGGCACCCGCATCATCGTGCTGACGACCTTCGGGCGCGCCGGCTACCTGCGCCGCACCCTCGAGGCGGGGGCCGACGGCTTCATGATCAAGGACGCCCCCGTGGAGCGTCTCGTCGACGCGATCCGCCGCGTCCACCAGGGCCTGCGCGTGGTCGATCCCGAGCTCGCCGCGCAGTCG
Source organism: Brachybacterium sp. ACRRE (assembly GCF_022346485.1). Lineage (NCBI taxonomy): Bacteria > Bacillati > Actinomycetota > Actinomycetes > Micrococcales > Dermabacteraceae > Brachybacterium > Brachybacterium sp. ACRRE. Next base: position 12,418 of record NZ_JAKRMO010000038.1, read on the forward strand.
CTGGCCGCCGGGCCGAACCCGCTCTCGGCGAAGGAGACCGAGGTGCTGCGCGCCTGCGCGCACGGCGGCTCGACGGCCGACGTCGCCGCGCGGGTGTTCCTCTCCGAGGGCACGGTGCGCAACCACGTCTCGAGCGCGATCGGGAAGCTGGGCGTCGCCAATCGCGCCGAGGCCGTGCGCCGCGCCACCGACAACGGGTGGCTGTAGCGCTCGGTGGTCGGTCTGCTCGGCGCGGTGGGCCTGGTCGGCGCGATCCGCGCGATCCCCGCGGTCCGCGAACGCTGGGGGAGCGATTCGCGGGCCGTGGCAGCCTCCGACACCCGGAACGACGTCGGGATCGGCCCTCGGGCCGAAGGGCTCCCGCCGCCCCGTGCAGTTGACGTAGCAGGGGGTCGGGTGACGTGCACATGTGCACGTCACCCGACCCCCTGCTACGCGTAGTGCGCGGCGGTCACGGAGACCCCGCTTCGCGACCTCAGATCGTGGACGCGAACGGGTCGAAGTCGACGGGGACCGTCGGCACCTCCGAGACCGAGCTCTTCACGGCCACGAACTCCTCGCTGGCCGCGGACTCCTCGGCCGAGAGCATGATGTCCAGGACGTGGTAGCCCAGCTCGCCGCTCGCGACATGCGGACGGTCCTCGGCGATCGCGCGGACCATGTCCAGCAGGCCCAGGCCGCGGCCGGTGACCGTGCCCTCCTGCGGGATCTCGATGCGCTCCTGGGCGGGCGGGGCCTCGCCGAAGGACTCGAAGGGCTTCACGTAGGAGATCGCGCCCTCGAACATGTTCGGGTCCGGCAGGAAGATCGAGCCCTCGGTGCCGTGGATCTCGACGATGCCCTGGCGGGCGAGCGGCGAGTCGAAGCTGACCAGCGAGTTCGCCTGCTGGCCGGCCTCGAAGCTGGTGAGCAGCGAGAGCGTGGAGGGCACCTCGACGGGGAAGGTCTCCCCGGCGCGGTCGCCCACCTGGATGGTGCGCTCGAGCTGCGCGCGCAGGCCCATGGCGGCGACCTTGTCCACGGTGCCGAAGAGGCTCACGAGTGCCGTGATGTAGTACGGGCCGATGTCCAGCAGCGGGCCCGCGCCCTTGGCGAAGAGGAAGCCGGGGTTCGGGTGGAAGACCTCGGGGCCCTGCCACTGCATGGAGGTCTGGGCGAACAGCGGCGTGCCGATCGTGCCCTTGAGGATCTCGCGCTTGGCGGTCTGGAAGCCCGGGCCCAGCACGGTGTCGGGCGCGCAGCCCACGCGCAGGCCCTTGGCCTTCGCGTCCTCGAGCAGCCGTGCGGTGGACGTGCGGTCCAGGCCCAGCGGCTTCTCGGTCCACACGTGCTTGCCGGCGGCGATCGCGCTCGCGGAGACCTCGGCGTGCACGGCGGGGATGGTCAGGTTGACGACGACCTGGACGTCCGGGTGGGCGAGCACGTCCTCGGCGGTGCCGGCGGCCGGGACGCCGTGCTTGGCGGCCTGGGACTTCGCGCGCTCCACGTCGAGGTCGCCGAGGATGAGGACTTCGACGTCGGGGAACGAGTTCAGGTTCTCCAGGTAGGTGTCGGAGATGACGCCGACGCCGATGAAGCCGACGCCGATCGGGCCGCCGGTGCTGCGGGTGGTGCTCATGCGATGAATCCTCCGTCGCGCAGGAAGGCGTAGCTGGCGGCGACGTCCTCGAAGACGTCACCGGGGGTGTGGTCGTACTCGATGACGGCGTACTTCAGGGAGTCGCCGGCGGCGTGCAGGGCGTCCTCGGTGGGCACGTCGCCCTCGCCGGGGTGGCGCTGGTCGAGGCTCGCCGAGTCGAAGTCGGGGGCGTCGGGCGCGAAGGGGTTGCCCTGCGGCGGGACGCCGTCCTTCACATGGACCGCGACGAGGCGGTCGCCGAGCGAGCGCACGAGCTCGGTCGGGTTCTGCCCGCCCACGATCGCCCAGAACAGGTCGAGCTCGATGACGACGCTCGGATCGAGCAGGGAGACCATGTACTCGTACGCGGTCTTCCCGTCGAAGCTCGCGAGGAACTCCTGCGCGTGGTTGTGGTAGCCGACGCTCAGCCCGAAGGTCTTCGCGGTCTCGGCGGCGGAGTTCAGGCGCTCGGCGATGTCCTTGACGCCGTCCTGCGTGAGCCAGCGCTCGACCGGCACGAACGGATCGATGACGGTCGTCATCCCGATCTCCGCGGCGGCCTCGAAGACGACCTCGTTGGCGGGGGTCGGGATGGAGCCGTCCGGGGTCCACAGCTCGTCGGAGAGCAGCGGCGCGTGGCCGGTCGGGGAGGCGAGGCCGCTCGCATCGAGCGCGGAGCGGATCTCGCGGGGACGGCGCACGAAGTCGAACGCCTCGACGTTCTTCAGGCCGATCGCGGCGAGCTTGTCGAGGGAGCCGCCCATGTCGTCGGAGAACTGCTGGGCCAGGGTGTACAGCTGCACGGAGCCGAGGGGGAGAGCCACGGTGCCCTTCTTTCCTTCAGGAGTGGTGATGGGTGCGTACGGCGTCACGCTAGCACGGAAAAGTACCGTGTGGAGGTTTTCTCGGGGTATCGTGCGGGCCATGACGAGCAGCGAGCAGGGCGAGGGGAGCGACGGAGCTCCCGGACGGGACGGCGCGGCCTCCGGTCGGGACGACGCGGCCTCCGGTCGGGCCGACGCGGCTCCCCGACAGGGCGACGCGGCGCACGACGCGCACGCCGGCGCGCACGTCGAGGAGCAGGCCGAGGAGCAGGCGACCATCGGCCGGCCGGGCGCCTATGCCAAGGGCATGGCACGGCGCCGCCAGATCCTTGACCGCGCCATCGAGGTCTTCCGCGAGCGCGGGGCCGACGGCACGTCCCTGCGCCGGATCGCCGAGGCCATCGGCGTCTCGCACGCGGCGCTGCGCCACTACTTCGACTCCCTCGAGCAGCTGCTGGTGGCGGTCTACGCCCACGCCGAGGCCGCGCGCGACGACGACCCCGACCTGCCCGAGCCCTCGTCGGCGGTCGATGTCATGGTGCAGGCGGCCGTGCAGAACCTCGAGGTCCCCGGTCTGGTCCAGCTCTACTCGACGCTCGTCGCGGCCTCGCTCGAGGCGCGCTCGACCGAGGCCAAGGACTTCTTCACCTCGCGCTTCGCGCATCTGCGCGTCGCGCTCGAGGCGCGGGTGCGCGCCGAGCAGGAGGCGGGGGAGCTGCGCTCCGACGTCGACCCCGCGCAGATCGCGGCCCTGCTCGTCGCGGCGTCGGACGGCCTGCAGATCCAGTGGCTGCTCGAGCCCGACATCGAGCTCGAGGGCACGCTGAGCGCCTTCCGCACCCTGCTGCGACCCTGACCCTGCGAAGCTGCGGCCTTGACGCTGCGCCCCTGACGCTGCGAACCCGGCCCCGCGTCAGTCCGCGGAGCCGTCCTCGCCGTCGTTCTGCTCGAGGAGTCGGCGCAGCGCGGCGGCCCGATCCGGCGTGATGGCGGCCCCGAGGTCCCGTGCGGTGTCCACGGACTGTGCGGGCGTGAGGTCGCGGCGCTCGGTGGGCTCCCCCTCCCGGCGGATGGTCAGCGCCGTGTCCGCGAGGCTGAAGTGGCCCTCCTCCGTGAACCTCGAGACGATCAGGTGATGGGTGAAGGGGCCCGACTCCGGGTCCCTCGAGGTGATCACGTGGCCGCCGCGCACGTCGGCCGGCACCACGGGCAGGGTGTCGATCACGTGGGCGGTGCTGTCCCTGCGGCGCAGCTCCCAGGTCTCCGCGCCTCCCGCCGTTCCGCGGTGCAGCGAGTACTCGCCGTGCGCCTCGTGCCGCACGGCGCCGTCGGACATCGGTATGGGCCCGGTGATCGAGAGCCCGAAACCGGGGTCGCAGAGCAGCCTCTCGCCGTCGAGCCGCACCTCGAGGGCCATGTGGGTGCGGGTGTTGTCCGGGCCGTGCACGCGCCCCAGGCGCCGGGCGACCCTGAACCCGAGCGACTCGCACGTCGCGGCGAACAGCTGGGCGTGCTCGAAGCAGTACCCGCCGGTGCGCTCGACCAGCAGCCTCCGGGACACGGTCGCGGGAGCCACCCCGGGGTGGTCGCCCAGGAGCACGTCCACGTTCGCGAAGGGGAACGTGCGCACGTGCCTGCGATGGAGCTCGGAGAGCAGGGCGAGGTCCGGCTCCGAGCGCTCGAGCCCGAGGAGCTCGAGGTGGAGATCGACGTCGATGTCGGCGACGTGCCAGGGGTCGGGGGAGGGCGTCTTCGGGTCGCGGCTCATGCGTTCAGCCTAGGAGCCGGAGGAGAGGGCTAGCCGGAAGAGCGGTCGAGCAGGCGCGCGGACGAGGACACGTCGGCCGGTCCGGGGCTTCGCTGGTAGCGGAGCGACGGGCTCCCGGGGAAGCCCGGCACCTAGGCTGACACGGTGTCGTCCCTCGTGCGCATCGTGCGCTTCACCCGTGAGCTGTCCCCGCTCTACCTCCTCATCGTCCTCTGCTCCGTCGTCACCGCGCTGACATCCCTCGCCGTCCCCTTCATCATCGGGCACGCGACCGACGTGGTCACCGACGCCGTGGGCGGCAGCATCGGCGCCGCCTCCGCCACCCGCACCGTGCTCTGGCTCGCCTTCGCGCTGCTGCTCGCGGAGCTCGCGAACACGCTGCTGTCGAACCTCGGCGGCTACTACGGCGACCGCATGAGCAACCGCCTGCGCACGATCCTCTCGGTGCGGTACTTCGACAAGCTGCTCGCCCTGCCTCAGCGCTGGTTCGACACCGAGCTGACCGGCACGATCGTCTCGCGCCTGAACCGTTCGATCGCCGAGGTCTCGAACTTCGCGAAGACCTTCTCGAACTCCTTCGCGACGATGCTCATCACGACCTTCGCGGTGCTGGGCATCTCCGCCTTCTACTTCTGGCCGCTCGCGGTGCTGCTGCTCATCATCTTCCCGGTCTACGTGTGGCTGACCGCGCTGACCTCGAAGAAGTGGCAGAAGCTCGAGGGCGCGAAGAACGAGCAGGTGGACCACGCGGGCGGGCGCTTCGCCGAGGTCATCGGCCAGATCCGGGTCGTGAAGTCCTTCGTGCGCGAGCGCTCGGAGCTCGACGGCTTCCGGGGGCGCTTCGAGGCGACCGACGATCTCACCTCCGAGCAGTCCGCCCACTGGCACCGCATGGACGTGCTGCGCCGCGGCGTCCTGAACCTCATCTTCTTCGCGATCTACGCGATCATCTTCGTGCTCACCGCGCGTGGCCAGTTCTCGCTGGGCCAGATGGTGCTGCTGATCCAGCTGATGAACATGGCCCGCGACCCCGTGCAGTCCATGAGCTGGGTGATCGACTCGTCCCAGCGCGCGATCGCGGGCTCCCGCGACTACTTCCGCGTCATGGAGACGCCCGTGGATCCGCGCACCCCGCACGTGGCGGCCGCACCCGACGCCGACGGCCTCGAGGCGGAGGCTCTTCCCGTCCCCGTCATCGGCGCGCCGATGATCGCCTTCGACGACGTCCGCTTCGCCTACGAGAACGGCGAGGACGTCCTGCACGGGGTCTCCTTCGACGTCGCGCGCGGGGAGAAGGTCGCCCTGGTCGGCGAGTCCGGCGGCGGCAAGTCCACGATCGTGAACCTGCTGCTCGGCCTCTACGAGACCCGCACGGGGAGCGTCGACATCGCCGGGCATTCCCTCACGGACCTGCCGCTGGGCCAGCTGCGCCGCGAGATCGGCGTGGTCTTCCAGGACGCCGCCCTGTTCTCCGGCACGATCCGCGAGAACATTGCCTACGGCAGGCCCGATGCGTCCGACGAGGAGATCCGCGAGGCCGCCCGCCGTGCGAACGCCGATCGCTTCATCGAGCGCTTCACCGGCGGCTACGACACGGTGATCGGCGAGCGCGGGCTGCGGCTCTCCGGCGGGCAGCGCCAGCGGATCGCGGTGGCGCGCGCGATGCTCAAGGACGCCCCGATCCTCGTGCTCGACGAGGCGACGTCGGCCCTGGACACCAAGGCCGAGCGGCAGGTCCAGGCCGGGCTCGAGGAGCTCATGGCCGGGCGTACCTCGCTGATCATCGCCCACCGCCTCTCGACGATCGCGAGCGTGGACCGCATCGTCACCCTGCGCGACGGCAACGTGGACGAGATCGGCACCCCGGAGGCCCTCGCGGCATCCGGCGGCATCTACGCCGAGCTCCTCTCCCTGCAGGACTCGGGACGGAAGAAGGACCTGGCGAGGTTCGGTTTCCGCGCCTGACACCGGGTGCACAGCGGCGCGGCGCAGCGAGAGTTATCCACACTCGCTGACCGGCGGCTGACAGTGCGCCGGAGTGATGCTGGACTTCCGGCATGACGCCAGGCCCCGCTCAGATCCCTGTCCGCCCGTCGCGCGCATCCGCCACCTCGAACCGTCGTCCCGGGTCGGGCCCGGACCCGAGCGTGGGCTGGGACCCGAGCGTGGGCCGGGGCTCGGACCGGGACCCCGGTCGTCGGGGAGGGCGACCGCTCCTGGGTCGTCGGACGCTCCTGGCCGGCGCGCTCGCGACCACCGCCGCGGCCTCCGCGGGGCTGCTGACCGGGTGCGATCTCCTCGAGAAGGAGGAGCCGCGACGGAAGGTCGCGCTCGAGATGAGCGAGGTCGACGTCTCGCCCGGGCTCGTGACGTCGTCGCCCGTCCGCACGGGCTTCTGGGGGGAGGGGGCCGTCGGCGACCTCCCGGGCATCGGGCTCATGTCCACCCTCTCCTCCACCGGGGAGGCGTCGATCAGGACGTTCGTGGGCGGACGCGTCGGCGCGACGCTCGACATCGAACCGAGCACGTCCAACCGTGCGTCCGAGACGTTCGAGGGGCGCGTCCGCGTGCTCACCCAGCACGTCGTCGACGGCGCCTACGTCTCCGAGCTCTGGACGAGCGCCGACGGCGATGCGTGGGACAGCCGCGGTCTCGGCGGTTCGATCCCTGCCGTGGTCGAGGCGCTGCGTGACGGGGTGGCCGTGCTCCAGGTGCGCGCGGGGACGGTGCGCGTGCTGACGATCGACGGCGAGGCGACCGTCACCGAGCGGACCGCGATCGCGCTCCCCGGCAGCGGCGACTGGACCGTCAGCGATGTGGCGCGGACCGGGGACACGATCCTCGTCCTGCTGGACTCGGGAGTCTCCAGCGCGCCGGGCCATGCGGTGGTCTCGACCGATGGCGGCGCCACCTGGGGCGAGCCCCAGGAGATCCCCGCGAGCAGGGGTGCGGTCTCGTCCGGCGCCGATGCGTGCATCGCGCAGGGGAAGGAGATCGTGATCGTGGGCGTCCGTGACGCGGACCCGAAGTCCGTGAAGGGCACGTACGAGTACAGCTATCCCGCCGCCTGGGTGCGAGGAGCCGACGGGAAGATCACCGAGGAGAAGGTCCCGCTGCCCACCTTCGCTCTCGAAGGGTTCGAGGAGACGAGCACGGGGAAGGCGATCGATCCGGATTCGCCGCTCGAGGACATCGACGCCTGGGTCAGCGGGCTGCGCGGCGGGGCCGACGGGCCCGTGCTCATGAGCGTGGGCTGGGCGAATCGTTTCGCCGCCGCCAGCAGGTCCACGGCGGGGAAGTGGTCGACGCAGACCCAGACCTACGGCGCGACGGACCTCCTGGACTTCGCGATGCTGAGCAACGGGCGCGAGGATCAGACGCTCATCGTCACGACCACGGCGGTGTGGGGCGCCCAGGGGCTCATGGACGTCGATTTCGACGCGGGCGCGCTGGCGGTGACCGACCCGACCCTGGGGGTCTCCGACATGCTGCCCGGACCCGACGGACTGCTCCTCATGACCAAGGACACCACCTGGCTCTCGAAGGACTCCAAGGAGTCGGAGGACGGGAATGCGCTCCTGTGGTCCGGTTGGGCCAGCGCTCCCACCTCCGTCCCCTTCCATGTCGCCGACGGCCTGATCGCGAAGGGCGGAGCAGGGACGGAGAAGGCGCTCGAGCACGTCGACGTCCCCGTCATGGCGATGGCCGTGGATCCGGACGGCGGGGTGATCCTGAGCGGCATCGAGGTCTCCGAGGGCGACGTCAAGGTCAAGGGTTCGCTCCTGTTCGCGCGTCCTGCGGGCGACGATGCGTGGAGGACGCCGACGGGACTCCCGGACGACGGAGACTTCGAACCCGCCTCGCTCACCGGGATCGGGGACGCGCAGTACCTGTGCGGCGTGCATCGGGCCGCGTTCCGCTACGACGACGACACGCCACGGTCCGCGCAGGTCTGGGCGAGTGACGACGGCATCGCATGGGAGCAGAGGGGAGCGGCTTCCGACGACGACAGGATCGTGGGCGTCGCGCAGGTGGACGATGAGGTCATCGGGATCGGCACGAGAGCGGAGTCGACCGGGTCGACCGGGACGACCGACGCGCCGAGCGGCGGGGAGCAGTCCGCGCCGGAGGATGCGGCCGGTGACGACGGCGGTGCCGATGAGGGGTCCTCGTCGCGCGCCGCGATCTTCCGGCTCGAGGGAGACATCTGGAAGCCGACGCCCTTCGGGGGCGGCACCAGCAGCAGCGTCGACTGGGTCGATCGCACCGGTTCGAACGTGCTGATCCACGGTGAGGTCGACGGGAACGAGGTCATCTGGACGCTGGGCGAGGACGGGACGCCCGTCGAGACCTCCCGTTTCGACGACACGAGTGCGCGCTACGCGGGCCTGGATCTCGGCGGCGGGGCGATGCTCGCGACCGGCTGGGTGAACGATCCGGGTCGCATGGTGAGCGGCGTCGTCTGGGCATCCGCCGACGGCGGTGCGCACTGGGACGCGACGCCGATCCCTGCCTTCGAAGGACGATTCCCCTCGAAGACGCTGGTGCCCGACGGGGACGACGTCGTCGTGGTGGCCGCGGACGACTGGGGCCTCGCCGGGTACGCCATCAAGGATGCCGCGAAGCAGATCCTTCCGGCGGAGTGACGAGGAGCGGTCGGCGAGAGGCGGAGCGTCGAACCGGGGGACCTGCGTTCGTGACGGGGCTCCAGGGGGGAGTCGTCACCAGTGGGGAGTCGTCACCGCGCCTCCGCCCGCCGCCCAGGCGCCCCGACCCGCTCCGGTCGCTCGCGCGCGAGAATGGACGAGACAGCAGACCGGAAGAAAAGGACCCCAGCACATGACCAAGCGCATCCTCGTCGTCGGAGCCCATGGACTCATCGGATCGGAGGCTGCCTCCGCCCTCGAAGCTGCGGGCCATGAGGTCATCCGCGCCTCGCGCAGCAGCGGCGAGCACGTCGACCTCACCGACCCCGCCTCGATCGAGGCCCTCTTCGAGCGCATCGGCGATGTCGACGCGGTCGTCTCGGCCACCGGCGTCGTCGCCTTCAAGCCCTTCACCGAACTCACGCTCGACGACTTCCGCGACGGCGTGGCAGACAAGGCCCTCGGTCAGATCGCCCTCGTCACGCTCGGCACGCCGCACGTGCGCGATGGCGGCTCGTTCACCCTCACCAGCGGAGTCCTCTCCGCAGAGCCCATCGAGACCGGTGCCGCCGCGTCGGTCGCCAACGGCGCCCTCGACTCGTTCGCGATCGCAGCCGCCGTCGGCCTGCCCCGCGGCATCCGCATCAACACCGTGAGCCCGAGCGTCATCGCCGAGGCCACCGGCTACCACTCGAGCTTCCCCGGCTTCCCGCAGACCCCCGTCGCCGAGGCTGCCCGCGCGGTCGTCCGCTCGGTCGATGGCGTGGAGACGGGGCAGATCTTCTCGGTCTGATCCCCGCGGATGACGGGGGCCGGAGGCCGGATTCCGGATGCGGGGCGCGTGCTGCCGGGCACCGGGCGCCGGATGCCCGGCAGCGCCGCCCCGCACAGCCTCCTGTTCGGGAACTCCACAGCTCCTCCTCAGGGCGGTCGATAGCATGGTCCGCATCACATGACGACCGGCCTCCGGGGGACGAAGGAGATCAGCATGGGCTTCATCCAGGCATTCAAGGGCGCGATCGGCGGCATGTTCGCCGACCAGTGGAAGGACTTCCTCACGGTGCCCGACGGGCTCCCGGCGACGGCAGCCCTGTTCCCCGCGGTACCGCGCGGCACCAACGCCGGCCGCGGCTCGAACGTGCGCGGCTCGCAGTCGATCATCACCAACGGCTCGCGGATCCTCGTGCCCGAGGGCTACGGCCTGGTGACTGTGCTCGATGGCAAGGCGACCGGCTTCATCACCGAGGCCGGCGGCTACGAGTTCCAGGGCGATGCGCCGGACTCGAAGTCCGTCTTCGCCGGGGACGACGTCATGTCCTCGACCGTGGGCATGAGCTGGGAGCGCTTCAAGTTCGGCGGCCGCCCCACCTCCCAGCAGCTCGCGTTCTTCGTGAACCTCAAGGAGATCCCCGACAACCGCTTCGGCACGCAGTCCGAGATCTACTGGGACGACGCCTACCTCAACGCGCAGGTCGGGGCGCTGGCCCGCGGCTCGTACACGATGCGGATCCTCGACCCGCTGCTGTTCGTGCACAACTACGTGCCCGCCTCGTTCATCACCGAGAACGCAGGGGTCTTCGACTTCTCCGACCCGGACAATCCCGCCGGCAACCAGCTGTTCCGCGAGGTGGTGTCCTCGCTCGCCGCCGCGTTCTCCCGCTACACGAACGACCCCGACAAGGGGAACCGGATCACCCGCATCCAGTCCGACGCCGTCGGCTTCGCGCAGTCCCTCGCGGCCGTCGTCGAGGAGGACTACCGCTGGTCGAGCGATCGCGGGCTCGCGATCGTCAAGGTCGCGATCGCCTCGATCGAGTACGACCAGAACACCCGCGCCCTGCTCAACGACGTCCAGAAGGCCGACGCCCTCTCCGGCAACCGCTCGCAGTCCTTCATGAACCAGGCCGTCGCCCGCGGCGTCCAGGGCGCCGGCGAGAACGGCGGCGGGCAGGGGCTCGCGATGATGGGCATGGGCATGAACGCCACCGGCGGGATCGTGCAGCCCTCGCAGGCCCAGACCCCTCCCGGGCTGAACTTCGGGAACCAGCAGGGACAGCAGCAGACCCAGCAGACTCAGCAGGGCCAGCAGGGCCAGCAGGGACAGCCCGCCCAGGCCCAGCCCGCTGACAACCAGTCCGCAGGTCCGTCCGACGGGGCTCCGGCGGACGGCGCCTCCGGCTCCGCGCCGGCCGCGGACGACCCGGTCGCCAAGCTCGGCCAGTACAAGCAGATGCTCGACCAGGGGCTGATCTCGCAGGAGGACTACGACGCGGCCAAGAAGAAGGCGCTGGGTCTCTGACCCGGCCGTCGGCCCCCTGGCAGCTCGAAACCAGACCACGGAAGACCCGCGATGAGCCAGCAGCCCGGTGACCCCGCGCGTCCGACCGGACCCGCGGGGCCTCCGCCCGCTGCGCCGGGAGCGCAGCCGCCGATGCAGCAGCCGGGGGTGCAGCCGCCCTCGGCGCAGCAGCCTCCGACTCCGACGCAGCAGCCGCCGTCGGCCCCCGGCGCTCAGCCTCAGCCACCCACCCCTGCCGAGCAGATCCAGGACGCGATCGACGAGGCGACGTCGGGCGATCGGATCATCGACACCGATCGCGGAAAGAGCCACGGGCTGGACAAATGCCCGCGATGCGGGTCCTCCGACGTGCACTACCGGATCGAGTCCCGTGCACTCGTGTGCGACTACTGCCGCAACGAGTGGAACGAGGACAACGCCGAGAAGGCCTTCCACCTGGACACCCCGATCCAGGAGCTGCGCGGCGACCACATCGCCTCCGGCGCCCAGGACGTCCAGGCCGGGGACTCGATGGTCACCATCAAGTGCCAGGGCTGCGGCGCAGAGATCGTCGTGAAGTCCGACGAGACCCTGCAGGCCCGCTGCCACTGGTGCCGCCAGGTGCTCTCGATCAACCATCAGATCCCCAACGGCGCCGTCCCCGACGCGGTGCTGCCCTTCACGCTCACCCGCGAGCAGGCGGTCGAGCAGATCAAGACGTTCGTCGACTCCCGACGCACCTTCGCCAACCGCACCTTCGTCAAGGAGTTCGTGCCGGACAACGTCAAGGGCGTCTACATGCCCTACATGGTCGTGGACGGCAATCTGCACACCGACCTGCGCGGCACCGGCGAGATCACCACCCGCACCTACACGGTCCAGCGCCGCGTCGGGAAGGACCAGACGGTCTCCGAGCGCTACTGGGACGCGAGCGTCCACGAGCTGGGCCGCAGCTTCGACGTGCTGGTCAACGACCTCACCGCGGGCTCCTCGCGGCAGTACGACCGCACCGACTCCTCGGCCGCGACCAACTACATCCTCGACGCGGTCCAGCCGTACGACACCCGCGAGGCGCTCGTGTTCAACCCGAACTACCTCTCGCGCTTCACCTCCGAGCGCCGCGACCTGGACATCGACGACCTCGATGAGCGGGTCGAGGACAAGTTCCTCACCATCGCGCGCGAGAAGGCACGTCCCACGATCGCCCAGTACGACCGCGGCGTGCGCTGGGAGCGGGAGGGCGTCGCGATCCGCGGCACCCGCTGGATCACGATGTACGTCCCGGTGTGGCTCTACAGCTACTACCAGCAGACGTCGAAGGGCAGCTACGTCCACTACATCGCGGTCAACGGCCGCACCGGCAAGACCATGGGGTCCGTCCCCGTGTCCCATCCGCGGATCTTCAGCCTGGCCTGCGCGGGCGGCGCGGTCGCGACCGCCGCCGCGGCGGTCGTGGGCTGGGGAGTCTTCCTCACCCAGGGATTCTGAGAGGAGCAGGCCATGGACACCATCCTCGCGGCGCAGGTGCTGCTGGCCGACGGCGGCAGCTCCGAGGGCGGGCTGTTCGCCCTCGCGCTCCCGTTCGTCGTGGGGCCGGCCGTGTTCGGCGCGATCTACGGCGGCATCTACCGCTACTACCGCAACAAGGACAAGCGCTTCGGTTTCGAGCGCGAGACCGACATCCAGGTCGGCAACCTCCAGGCGTTCGACCACCGCGTCGGCGACAAGAACCGACAGCGCAGCGCCACGATGTCGGGCGCGAACCAGGACGATCCGCTGCAGCGCGTGGGACGGCTGGAGGTGCGGTGAGCACCCCTCCCGCCGCTCGCCCCGCGGCGCAGCACCCCCTCGAGGCCGACGCGATCGTCGTGGGCGCGGGCCTGGCCGGCCTCGTCGCCGCCTGCGAGATCGCCGACGCCGGGCACGACGTGCTCCTCCTCGAGCGCGAGGGCATGGCGGACCTCGGCGGGCAGGCGCACTGGAGCTTCGGCGGACTGTTCCTCGTCGACAGCCCCGAGCAGCGCCGACTGGGGATCCGCGACTCCCTCGCGCTGGCGCACCAGGACTGGATGGGCTCCGCGCGCTTCGAGCGGCCCGAGGACCACTGGCCCCGCGCATGGGCCGAGGCCTACCTGCGCTTCGCCGCGGGGGAGAAGCGCGCCTGGCTGCACGGGATGGGCGTGCGGTTCTTCCCCGTCGTCGGCTGGGCCGAGCGCGGCGACGGCACCGCCGAGGGCCACGGCAACTCCGTGCCCCGCTTCCACGTCACCTGGGGCACCGGCCCCGGCGTGCTCGAGCCGTTCCTGCGACGCCTCGCCGCGCACCGCGAGAGCGGGCGGATCCGCCTGCGCACCCGCCACGACGTCGAGGCGCTGATCGTCGAGGACGGGCGCGCGGTCGGGGTGCACGGGCACGTCCTCGAGGCCGACGCGACGCCTCGCGGAGTCGCCTCGACCCGTCGGCCGACGGGCGGGTTCGAGGCCCGGGCCGACGCCGTGCTGCTCGCCAGCGGAGGCATCGGCGGCAACCCCGACCTGGTGAGGGAGCTGTGGCCGCAGCGCCTGGGCACGATGCCCCGGGACGTCGTGCGCGGCGTGCCCGCGAGTGTCGACGGCGCCGGCATGGTGATGGCGCGCGACGCGGGCGCGCACTGGATCAACGCCGACCGCATGTGGCACTACACCGAGGGGCTGCGGAACTGGGACCCCGTGTGGGAGGGGCACGGGATCCGCATCCTCCCCGGCCCCTCGTCGCTGTGGGTCGACGCGCGCGGGGAGCGGCTGCCCGCTCCCGCCTATCCCGGCTTCGACACCACGGGCACGCTGCGGATCCTGCGCGAGCGCGGCGGCGAGCACTCGTGGTTCGTGCTCACCCGCCGGATCATCGAGAAGGAGTTCGTGCTCTCCGGGAGCGAGCAGAACCCCGACCTCACCGGCAAGGACCTGCGCGCGGTGCTGGGGAGGGTGCGGCCGGGGGCGCCGCCGCCCGTGCAGGCCTTCCTGGACCGCGGCGAGGACTTCGTGACGGCGAGCGACGTGCCCGGCCTCGTGCAGAAGATGAACGCCCTGGTGGGCGAGGATCTCGTGGACGCCGAGCGCCTCGAGACGCAGATCCGCGCCCGCGACGCCGAGGTCGTGAACCCCTTCGCGAAGGACACCCAGATCACCGCGATCCGCGGCGCTCGCCGGTACGTCGGCGACCGGCTCATCCGCACCGCGGCCCCGCACCGCCTGCTGGATCCCGCGGCCGGTCCGCTGATCGCGGTGCGCCTGCACGTGCTGCTGCGCAAGACCCTCGGGGGCCTGGAGACCGACCTCGACGGCCGCGTGCAGCGCGCGCCCGCAGCGGGCGGCGGGGCGTTCGACGGCCTGTTCGCGGCCGGTGAGGCCTCGGGCTTCGGGGGCGGCGGCTACCACGGGAACTCGGCGCTCGAGGGCACCTTCCTGGGCGGCTGCCTGTTCTCGGGCCGACAGGCCGGACGGGGGATCGCTCAGGAACTGGGCTGATCCCCGGAGGCGTCGTGCACGAACATCGCCGAGAAGTCGTGCTCGCCGCGGTCCGCCTTCTGCTGGCCCTCGAGGGAGTCCAGGGCCGCGTGCAGCGCAGGCAGGTCCTCGTCCTCCCCTGCGCTCGCCGCTGTGTCGAGCATGAGGCGGGCGTCCTTCGCGATCGCGTCGACCGTGAAGTCGCCGCCCTCGGTCGAGCGCTCGCCGCGCACGAACGGCCCCTTCATGCCGGCGATGAACGCGAGGCCCGTGGAGCCCAGCATGTCGAGCGTCGCCGCGTCGGAGACCCCGCACGCCGCGCCGAGGGCGAGGGCCTCCTTCAGCCCCTGCGCGCTCACCGCGAGCGCGAGGTTCGCGAGCAGCTTCCCGGTCGCGGCCTCGCGGCCCGAGCCGACCTGGACGAGGCGATCGGGGTCGGCCCACGGGGCGACGAGGTCCGCGACCTGCGCGCGGCGGTCCGCGTCGGCTGAGCCTACGTAGACCCCGAGCATGCCCTTGCGGGCCGGGCCCAGCGTGCCCACGACCGGCACGGCGACGTAGGAGGCGACCGCGCCGGCGAACTCGTCGGCGTCGGCGGGGGAGACGGTCGTCGTGTCGACCCAGGTCACGCCCTCGGGGATCAGACCCGGACCGGTGACGACCTCGCGCACGGCGCCCGGGCCGAAGAGGCTCGTGACCACGACGTCCGCGCCCTCGACGGCCTCCTCGGGGGCGTCGACGACGCGCGCCCCGCCCTTCTCCACGACCCGTGTGCGCTCGCGGGTGCGGTTCCATGCCACGAGCTCGTGACCCGCGCCCAGCAGCTGCAGTGCGAGCTCGGTGCCCATCCGTCCGGTGCCCAGGAATGCGATTCTCATACCGGACAGTCTGGCACTGCTCCTAGAGTGGCATGCATGGATTCCGCGCCCGCCCTGCCCCCGGTCATCGACGTCGATCGCTTCCGCGCGCTGCGCGGGGAGCCCGGGGTGCACGTCGCCGAGGTGCGCTGGGCGCTCGACGGGTCCAAGGACCGCTCGACGTTCCTCGCCGGGCACGTGCCCGGCTCCGTCTATGTCGACCTCGGCGCCGATCTCGCCGCCCCCGCGCGCCCCGAGGCCGGGCGCCACCCGCTGCCGGACCCCGCCGACTTCGCCGCCGCTCTCGGCGCGGTGGGCATCGGGGACGGCGCCGCCGTGCTCGCCCTCGACGACACCGACGGCTCCCAGGCCTCCCGCCTGGTGTGGATGCTGCGCGCACTCGGCGTCGAGGCCGCCCTGCTGGACGGCGGGCTCGGTGCCTGGACCGCAGCAGGCGGCGAGCTCTCGACCGAGGACCCCGCGCCGGACGCCGCCGTGTTCACCCCGAGGCCGTGGGGGACGGCCGTGACCGCGACGGCCGACGAGGTCGAGGCGGCCGCCGGGACCGAGGGCTCGGTCGTCGTCGACGCCCGCGCACCCGAGCGGTACCGCGGCGAGACCGAGCCCGTGGATCCGCGCGCGGGCCACGTCCCCGGCGCGATCAACGTCCCGTTCGCGGGCAACGTCGGGGCCGACGGGCGCTTCCTCGACCCGCGCGCGCTGCGTGAGCGCTTCGCCTCCGCGGGCGTCGGCGAGACGGACGAGATCATCGTCTACTGCGGCTCGGGCGTCACGGCGACCCACGACCTGCTCGCCCTCGAGCGCGCCGGCTTCACGGGCGCCCGGCTGTTCCCCGGCTCGTGGTCGCAGTGGAGCGCGGACGAGGGCCGCGAGGTCGCGACCGGGGAATGAGGGACCGGCGAATGAGGGACCGGGGCGGCGTCGCGGACGCCTGAGCTCACGCCGCGCCCAGCCGCTGCTGGATCGCCCTCACCACACGCCCTCGATCCTCCGACGGGTCGAGCCCGAGGACCGCGGCCCAGACCAGCACGACCTCCTCGTGGTAGCTGTGGCCGTGGCCGCCGTCGACCTCGGCCGAGAGCGGCATGTCGGCCGCGATCTGCCAGAACGTGATCCACGGCGCCCAGCCCACGGCGCCGGTGACGTCCCTGCCCACGCGCTCGCGCAGCCAGTCGGGTTTCTTCACCAGCAGGGACGGCTGCCACCAGACCACGGGATCCGAGGCGTGCTGCACGTAGGCCACGCGAGGGGACAGCCAGGGGCCGAAGGCGGGGCCCTGGCCGTGGAAGGGGCGCTGCAGATCGGCCGGCTCCGTGATGAAGCGGACGTGCTCGCCGTCGCCCACCACCGGCGCGATCTCGGGCGTCCCCGGTCGCCGTGCCTCGGTGAGCTCGCGCCAGATCGGCGTGAAGCCCGGGGTGCCCGTCCACACCGCGCCGTCGATGCGCGCGAGCATCTCCGTCACGTCGCCGAAGGCCGCCTGCCCGGCGAAGGAGCCGAGCGACTCCCCGGCCACGAACAGTCGCGGGCGCTCGCTCTGCGGCATCGCGTCGAGCCTTCCGCGCACCGCCTCGAACAGCAGGCGCCCCGCGCGCTGCGGGGTGCGCCGGTCCAGCACGTAGTTCAGGGCGCTCGAGTACACCGAGTACTGCAGCGAGGCGGTCGCGCAGTCCCCGCCGGTGAGGAACTCGACCGAGGACAGCGCCCACTCCTGCAGCCACCCCGTGCCCGTCCCCGTGAACAGCACGAGCACCTCGCGCTCCCAGGCGCGGGTGCGGTCGAGCTCGGCGACCACGGCCGCGACGGTCTGCTCGAGAGTGCGGTCCGAGCGCTTGCCCGCGTAGACGCGGATCGGCGTGCGCGCGGTCGCGCCCGTGGCCCGCGCGATCTCCTCCGCGCTCGCCGCGGAGGAGACGATGCGCCGTCCCGCGGCGCCCAGGGACTCCCAGCTCTCGTTCGAGGCCATCGACCCGGACACCAGCTCGGAGGCGGGACGCCGAAGATCGGGGGAGAGCAGCCGGTTGGCCTGCTCGGCGCGCTCGATCATCCGCTCGAGCACCTGACCGCGCACCAGGCGGTCGATCGCGACGGCGAGCGTGGCCGAGGTGAGCAGGGCGGAGCCGATGCCGACGGCGAGCGGCGGCAGGTAGGCGCGCAGCAGCAGCCGGTACAGGCGGGCCGTCGCGCCCACGGCACGGGACGCCATGAGCACGCCGGCGAAGATCCCGAGTCCCGCGGCGGTGCCGACGGCATGCGTGGCGAGGTTCTTCGGCTCGCGGTCCACGAGCACGCTGATCTCCCGCTGCCGCAGCGCACCCCGCGTCCACGAGTAGGCGGTGATCCCGACCAGCGCCGCCGCGCCGCCCCAGCGCAGGATCTCCCGGCGCCGCGGGCTGAGGGGCTCGCGCGCCGCGGGATGGGGGAGGCGACGCACGAGCATCCGGCCGCCGCGGCCCAGCACCACGCCCGAGGTGTAGCCGTAGGTGGTGGACAGCGCGTAGTTCGCCGCCCACATCCACCAGGTGCGCGGCAGCAGGCTCGGGGAGGTCGCGATCCAGCCGGCCATGCTCGCGCCCAGGAAGCCCGAGGCGCTCAGCGGGGTCGTGGTCGCCACGCGGCCCGCGGCGCGGCGGATCATGCGGCGCGTCGCCCGCGGCGCCACATCGGCATGGACGGTGCGCGCGAGGCGGCCGAGAGCGCTCAGCAGGCGCCGCGAGGACGAGGGGGAGGGGGCGCGCGTGGGGCGGAGTGCCGAACCGATGCGCATGCACCCAGGCTAGTGCTCCCGACCGGCCGGCTGCGTCTGTGCTGTGCTGTGCTGTGCTTTGCTGCGCGGTGCGGTGTCCGGATCCGACGTCGGGCACGCGCCCGCGCGCCCGACGTCCTAGCCTTGTGCCATGAAGATCCTGCTGCCGGACACGATGGACCTCGCCCCCGACCTGCCCGAGGGGTGGGAGGCCGTCGTCGTCGACGCCCGCGAGCCGATCCCCGCCGAGCACCATGACGCCGAGGTCCTCGTGGTCTGGGGCTCCTCGCGCCGCCACCTCGAGTCGGCCGCGCGCGGCCTGGGCTCCCTGCGCCTCGTGCAGTCCCTCGCCGCCGGGGTCGACGGGATCCTCGCCGCGGGCTTCGCCGACGACGTGGTGATCGCGACCGGCGCCGGCCTGCACTCGCGCACCGTGAGCGAGCACGCCCTCGCCCTGCTGCTCACGCTCGTGCGCCGCCTGCCCGAGGCGCGCATCGCCCAGGAGCACCACGAGTGGTCCGGCGAGCTCGGCGGCCTGCAGCCCCTCCACCCCGAAGGCCGCCTCACCACCCTGCTCGACGCCCGCGTGCTGATCTGGGGCTTCGGGGAGATCGGGCAGACCCTCGCCCCGATCCTCGCCGCGCTCGGCGCGCACGTGCGCGGGGTCGCCCGCAGTGCGGGGGAGCGCTCCGGCTTCGAGGTCATCGCGGCGGACGACGTCATGTCCGCCCTGCCGTCGACCGACGTCCTCATCGACATCCTCCCGGCCGCGCCGGAGACCGAAGGAGCCGTCGGCCGAGAGGTCCTGGACGCCCTGCCGGACCACGCGATCCTCGTGAACGTGGGACGCGGGGCGACCGTCGACCAGAGCGCCCTGCTCGAGGCCCTCGAGGACGGGCGCCTGGGCGCCGCCGGCATCGACGTCACCGATCCCGAGCCGCTCCCGGCCGACGACCCGCTGTGGGGAGCGCCGCGACTGCTGATCACGCCCCACGGCGCGGGCGGACGTCCCGTCGGCGCCGACGAGCGGATCGCGCGGAATGTCCGCTCGCTCACCCTCGGCGAGGAGATCCTGCACACCACCGCGCGCTGAGCCCGGCCGCCCCTCCGCGCACCCGGTCCCGGTCCTGGTCACCCGGGCCCCGCCGTCCGCCCGTGCTGCCCGAGCCGCGAGCCGGCCGTCCCACCTGCGCGTATGAGCCGACGTGCCGGGGCAGTCGGGCGCTGCGGCGCGCCGCTGCGAGGCCGCTCGCGCCGTCGCCCGCCGGAGCATCCGCCCCCGTCGCTCGGCACGCTCTGCAGGTTAAAGTGAAGGGCTTTTGTCCCTCGCCCCCACCGTACGAAAGGACATGCGGCCCTGCCTCCTGGCCGCAGACCCCTGTATGAGCAGCGACACCGATACCCATCAGCTCCTCGAGCAGCTCGATGCCGCGAAGGCCTCTGCCGAGAACCCACCGCCCCGCCGCAAGGGGCTCGACAAGTTCGTCTTCTTCCCCGCTGCGATCCTCGCGGTCGCCTTCGTCCTCTGGGGCGTCATCAGCCCCACGGGCCTCGGCGGCGTCGCCACCTCGATGCTCAACGGCACCATGTCGAACTTCGGCTGGCTGTTCGTCATCGCAGGCTCCGTGTTCACCGTCTTTGTCATCGTGGTCGCCTTCAGCCGCTTCGGCTCGATCCCGCTGGGCAAGGACGACGAGGAGCCCGAGTTCAAGACCAGCTCCTGGATCGCGATGATGTTCGCGACCGGCATGGGCATCGGCCTCATCTTCTACGGCGTGGGCGAGCCGCTCTTCTTCTACCTCTCCCCGCCGCCCAACACGGTCGAGCCGGAGGCCGCGCAGGCCGCCGCCACCGCCATGGGCCAGACGGCCTTCCACTGGACCCTGTACCCGTGGGCGATGTACGCGATCGTCGGCCTCGGCGTCGCGTACGGGTCGTTCCGCCTGGGCCGCTCCCAGCTGTTCTCCTCGATGTTCACCGGCCTGTTCGGCGAGCGCGCCGTGAACGGCGTCGGCGGGAAGATCATCAACATCCTGGCGATCCTCGCGACCCTGTTCGGCTCCGCCTGCTCCCTGGGCCTGGGCGCCCTGCAGATCGGTGGCGGCATCACCGCCTCCGGCCTCATGGACAAGGTCACCAGCCCGATCCTCGTGATCATCATCGCGGTGCTCACCGCGTGCTTCGTGGCCTCCGCGGTCTCGGGCATCGAGAAGGGCATCCAGATGCTCTCGAACATCAACATGGTGCTCGCGGTGCTGCTGGCGATCATCGTGTTCATCGGCGGGCCCACCCTGTTCATCCTGAACATCATCCCGTCCACCATCGGCGAGTTCATCAAGGACCTGCCGCAGATGGCCTCGCGCACCTCCGCGAACGGCGGCGGCGACGTGCAGACCTGGCTGTCCACCTGGACCGTCTTCTACTGGGCGTGGTGGATCTCCTGGTCGCCCTTCGTGGGCCTGTTCATCGCCCGCATCTCCCGCGGCCGCACCGTGCGCCAGTTCGTCACCGGCGTGCTGCTGGTGCCCTCGGGCATCTCGATCCTGTGGTTCGCGATCTTCGGCGGCGGGGCCATCGGTGTGCAGGAGCGCGCCGAGCAGGCGGGCGACGCCGCGAAGAAGCTCGCCCAGACCGGTGACGACATCAACTTCGACACCGTGCTGTTCGACCTGCTGAACCACATGCCGGTCCCGCACTGGATCTACATCGTGCTGGTCGTGCTCTCGGTGGTCCTGGTGGCGATCTTCTTCGTCACCGGTGCGGACTCCGCCTCGATCGTCATGGGCGGTCTCGCCGAGAACGGCGCCGAGGAGCCCCGCAAGTTCCAGGTCATCTTCTGGGGCGTCGCCACCGGTGCCGTCGCGGCGGTGATGCTGCTCGCGGGCGGCGACGATCCTGCCGAGGCCCTGAACGGCCTGAAGAACATCACCATCGTCTCGGCCCTGCCCTTCGTGATCGTGATGCTGCTGCTGTGCATCTCGATCTGGAAGGACATGTCCAAGGACCCGCTGGTGCTGCAGAACCGCCTCGCGCGCGCCGTGCTCGTCGACTCGGTCTCGGCCGGCATCGACATGCACGACGGCGAGGTGTTCCAGCTGCGCACCCACCCCGCGCCCTCGGACTCCGACAGCGAGCCCGCGCTCGTGCCCACCGGCCGTCGGGCCGACGGGACCCCGGCGCGGGACGCCGTCGCCGACAGGGAGAACACCCATCGGGCCGACGCCCCGGCGGGTGACACGGCCGATGCCCCGAGCGACGCCCCGAGCGACGCCTCGGCGGACGCCGACGAGAAGGACAAGGGCACGGACGAGCGCTGAGCGCCTGAGCCGTGGCCCGAGCTCGACCCGAGGGATCCCCTCGGACGCACGGGAGCCCCCGATCCGCCGCAGCGGGTCGGGGGCTCCTGCATGTGCGGGGCGGGGAGGAACGGGCCCGGCCGCTCAGCCTGCCGCCACGTCCTCGAGCAGCCGGCAGACGGCGCGGGCCGACGTCTCGGCGACCACGTCGAGCTCGAGATGGAACTGCTCGTCGGCCTCCGGCCCGCAGAGGTCAGAGATCGCGCGCATCGCGAGGAACGGCACCCCCAGCGAGGAGCAGGTCTGGGCGATCGCCGTGGACTCCATATCGGCGCTGAGGGCGCCGGGGAAGCGCTCGCGCATCGGAGCGGCGATCTCGGCGGTCACGAAGGCGTCCCCGGAGAGCATGAGGCCGCGGCGCACCCCGTGCGCGCTCGCCGCCTCCTCGGCCGCGCGCGCCGCGAGATCGACCAGGCGCGGATCGGTGCGGAAGCGCTCGGGGCCGCCGGGCACCTGGCCGGGCGCATAGCCGAAGGCGGTCGCATCGGCGATCGAGTAGGTGAAGGACTCCCCGATCACGAGCGTGCCCACGCCGATCCCGGAGGCGAGGCCGCCCGCCGAGCCCGCGCTGATCACCAGGCGCGGCCGCTGGGCGAGGACGCCCCAGGTCGCCGCGGCCGTCGCCGCGCTGATGCCGATCCCGCTGGTCGCGACCACGGCGTCGAGCCCGCCCAGGGTGCCCGCCCAGGCGTGGGCCGGGGCCGACAGCGGAAGATCGACGCGGCGCGGCGAGAGCATGCGCTCGACCAGCGGCGAGGCCTCCTCGTCCATCGCGGCGAGGATCAGGACGGGGCCGTTCCCTGGCAGGACATGGCGCTCGGCGTCGGGGCCCGCGGCGGGGGAGTGCGCGCCCGAGGGCGTGGTGGAGGACGTCATGACGTGCAGGCTACCTGCGGCTCGGAGTCGCTAGGCTGGTGGGGACCGAGCCCACCGCACAGGAGACGTGATGAGTCGTATCCGCGACGCCGCGATCATGGCAGGACGCACCGTGCGCCGGCTGCCTCTGCCGAAGGCCTTCTACACCCATACGCTGCGCGAGGCGCGCCGCCCGATGCCCGGCGGCGGTGTCCTCAAGCGCCATGCGGTGGACGTGGAGATGATCGACCGCACCCGCTGCGTCTGGCTCGACCGCCACCACGCGTCGAACGGCGTGATCGTCCACCTGCACGGCGGCGCCTTCCTCTCCGGCCCGTTCCCGGGCGACTGGGCATGGCTCTCCCGCCAGGCCGACGCCCAGCAGTGCGCGGGCCTCCTCGTGGACTACCGCACCGCGCCGGACCACCAGCACCCCGTCGCCCTCGAGGACGTCGAGGCCGTCCTCGCACGCCTCGCCGGCTCCGGTGCGCTCGGCGAGGCGCCCTGGGTGCTCTCGTGCCACAACGCGGGAGCCGCGCTCGCGCTCGCCGTCGTACGACGCATCCGCGACGGCGTCGGGCCGCTGGCCGACATCCCCGAGCCCGCGCTGGTCGTGCTCATGTCCCCCTGGGCGGACCTCGAGCTCGCCAACACAGGCATGACCGAGACCGGGCGGCGGGACTTCCCGCAGGAGCGGCGTCTGCTCACCCTCGCCGCGCAGTCCTACGCGGGCCGCACGCCCCTGGACGACCAGGACCTCTCCCCGGTCAACGCCCACCTCCACGACCTGCCGCCGATCCACCTCAGCGTGGGCACGGACGACATCTTCCTCACCGACGCCCGCGTGCTGCGCCTGCAGCTCGAGGAGGCCGGCCCCGAGGTCTCCTACCGGGAGATCCACGGGCGCCTTGCCTTCCTCTCGGGTCTGCGGCCGGGCGAGGAGATGGGGCGCCTGCTCACCGAGCAGCGCGCGGCGATCTCGAAGGCGCTCGGCACGGACTGAGCGGCCGACGGGCAGATCAGCCCTCGATGATGACGAGTGAGGCGCCGCTGCTGGGCTGAGGGGCCCAGCGGCGCGCCGGCACGGTGCGCAGCAGCCCCAGCACCAGCAGGGCGTTGCCCGCGATGTAGGAGCCCATCACCCACAGGTCGGACTCGGGGATCCAGGCGCCCGGCAGGAACCAGGACATCCCCAGCACGGAGCTCGAGAGCAGCAGCAGGGTGCCGCCGATCCAGGTCAGCGGGTTCACGCCGGCCGAGAGGAAGGCGACGGCGGCGAGCACCAGCGCGTAGACGACCAGAAGCGGCAGCAGGCTCCCGGCGCCCCCCGCGCACGCGAGGAACAGCCCGATGACCACGCCGCCGTAGGGGATCGCGAGCAGCAGGTGCAGCCCGTCGAGCTCGCGCAGCCAGTACGGGGCGAGCGTGGCCGCGTAGACGATGAGCGCGAGCAGGAACAGCACGGAGGTCGCGCCGTGCGCCCACGGGGTGAAGCCCGGGGCGATGTCGGCGAGGAACGCCAGGGCGAGCGCGAAGGTGAGGCGCTTGGCCATGCGCTGGGTGAGCGAGAGCGCGCTGAGGACCGCGACGATGAGCGCGGGCGCCAGCAGGGCCTTGGTGGCCAGCGCGAGGGCACCGGTGTTCGTCACGAGGGCGATCATGTGCAGGACGGCCGCGACGATGTAGACCGCCCACGCGGCCGCATGCGTCCTCCGGCTTCTCACCACCGTCACAGGTTACGAAGCGCCGGCGCGTGATGACCAGCGACTTCTGTACCGCAGCAGGACACGGTTCGGTCACGAACGGACACGGTTCCGTCACGGTGGTGACGAACATGCACCCATGACCGGACATGCCGGATTCCGGGGCGGTCGTCACATGCGCTGCGGCGCGCGCACCCCCAGCGCGTCGAGCCCCTCGACGAGGACCCGCTCGGTGAGCTCGGCGAGCGCGAGACGGCCCGCGCGCACCTCGCCGTCGGACTCCTTGAGGATCGGGGAGGCGTCGTAGAAGGCCGTGAAGGCCTGTGCGAGGGAGAACAGGTAGGCGCACAGGCGATGCGGCTCGTACGCGGCGCCGACCTGCTCGAGCGTCGGCCCGAACTGCAGCAGCTCGAGGGCGAGCGCCCGCTCGGCGTCGTTCTCGACGCGCGGGGCGGGGCCGGCGGTGACGCCCTGCTCGGCGGCGCGCCGCGAGATCGAGCGGATGCGCGCGACCGCGTACTGCAGGTAGGGGGCGGTGTTGCCCGTGAGGGCGAGCATCCGCTCGAGGTCGAAGACGTAGTCGGAGTCGTGCGCGGTGGAGAGGTCCGCGTACTTCACGCCGCCGATGCCCACGGCGTGCGCGATCTCGGCGCGCTCGTCCTCGGGCAGGTCGGGGCGCAGGTCGTCGATGACGCCGCGGGCGGTCTGCACGGCCTCCTCGAGCAGGGACATCAGGCGCAGCGAGGTGCCCGAGCGGGTGCGCAGGATCTTCCCGTCCTCGCCCAGCACCGAGCCGATCTTCACGTGCGTCGCCTCGACGGCGTCCGTGAGCCAGCCCGCCTCGCGCGCGGTCTCGAAGACCATGTTCATGTGCAGCTCCTGCGCGGTGCCGATCACGTAGGCGATGCGGTCGGCGCGCAGATCCTGGATGCGATGGCGGATGGCGGCGAGGTCGGTCGTGCCGTACCCGTAGCCGCCGTCGGACTTGCGGATGATCAGCGGCAGCGGCTTCTCGTCGCGGCCGATGAAGCCCTCGGGGAACACGCACAGCGCGCCGTCGGAGATCCGGGCGAGGCCGTCGGCCTCGAGCTGCTTCGCGACGATCTCGAGCTGGTCGTTGTAGCTGGACTCCCCGGCGAGGTCGTCGTCCGTGAGGGTCACGTCCAGCATGTCGTAGATGCGGTGGAAGTACTGCTTGGACAGCTCCACCAGGCGGGTCCAGATCTCCAGGGTCTGCTGGTCCCCGGCCTGCAGGGTGACCACGCGGGAGCGCGCGCGGTCCGCGAAGGCGGAGTCCCCGTCGAACTTCGCGCGGGCGTGCTGATAGAAGGCGTTGGGGTCGCTCTCCAGGAGCTTCGCCTCGTCGCCGTCCTCGCCCACGTCCAGGAGGTGCTCGATGAGCATGCCGAAGGGCGTGCCCCAGTCGCCGATGTGGTTCTGGCGCACGACGGTGTGGCCGAGCTTCTCGAGGGTGCGCGCGAGGGCGTCGCCCACGACCGTGGTGCGCAGGTGGCCGACGTGCATCTCCTTGGCGACGTTCGGCGCCGAGTAGTCGATGACCACGGTGTCGGCGTGGTCGGGCGCGGGGATGCCCAGGTGCGCCTCGGGGGCGGCGAGCTCGGCCGCCTGGTTGCCGATCCAGTCCGTGCGCAGGCGGATGTTGAGGAAGCCGGGCCCGGCGATCTCGGGGGTCTCGGCGAGCCCGGTGAGGTCGACGGCGTCCAGGATCTGCTGGGCCACGTCCCGGGGCTTCGCGCCCACGCGCTTCGCGAGGCCCATCGCCGCGTTGCACTGGAAGTCGGCGAACTGCGAGGGGCGGATGATCGGATCCGCGTCGCGGAACTCCTCCCCGAAGGCCTGGGCGAAGGCGGACTGGAAGCGCTCGGTGAGCGCGAGCTCGGGTGCTGGCATGCCTCCCAGCGTACCCAGGCACGGCCCGCACGAGCACGCCCGCGAGCAGGCATGCGACCGCGGCCACGCTCCCGGCCCGTCGGCCGACGGCGCGCCCCGGACGGACGCACCGCCTCCCCGCCTAGAATCGGCCCGCAGAAGGCCCTGGAGCCCGGCGTCGTCCGACGACGACGGATCGGGCAGGATCGGGGCCGCAGGGTCGAGGAGCAGGGAGGGACCGGATGGCGCGCGACCGCCGTGGCTCACGGGGCGGGGACGAGGACTGGATCTTCTCCGCGGATCCCGGGACGGTCCCCACCGAGAAGCTTCCCGGCCGCGAGGAGGTCGAGCTGCTCGCCGCCGAGCGTGCCGGCCACCCGCGGCACCGCAGGCCCGTGCGCCCGACCGTGCAGACGGGCGGGCAGGACGACGGGCAGGCGGGCGACGACCTCCGCGACACCCGCACCGGCGCGCTCCCCGCGCTCGACGAGGACGGCCAGGTGCCCGAGGACGGCGCGGCCGCTGGGAACCGCGCGGGGACCGACGACGGGACAGATGCCGGGACCGACGACGGGAACGACGCGGACTGGACCCGCGAGAGCACCGAGGAGGACGCCCGCACCCTCGCCCCGCACGGCGAGGACGCCCCCGCGCCCGTCGGCGGCTCCTCGGGCGCGGAGAACGGCTCCGCCGCGACCTACGCCCGATCCGGCACCACGCCGAATGCCGCCGACGCCCCGGGGCGCTCCCCGGCGATCCCCGCGCGCTTCGCCGACCTCGGCGCCTTCGACGCCCTGCGCGACGTCACCGCCTTCGTGTGCCTGGTCGCCGCCCTGTCGACCTCCTTCACCCACGCCGGGTACACCCCGGTGGACCTCATCGGACGCATCGCGGTCGGCTTCGGGCTGCTCGTGCTCGTGGTGGTCCTCGTGCTGCGCTGGGTGCCGAAGACCTCGCCGCTGCGGCTCGTGCGGACCGTCCGCGTGATCGGCCTCGCACCCGTGCTGCTGGTGGCCGTCGGCACGATCGTCGCCGACCTGGTGACCTCGATCCCCGTCATGTTCTCCCCGCTGCCCGAGGGGCCGCCCCTCGGCCTCGGGGCCGGGGTCTCCCTGCTGCTCGCGGGCGCCGTGGTCGGCATCGAGCCGCGCGCCCACGAGGGCTATCTGCCCTCGGCGCTCGCGCGGCGCCGCTCGCGCACGGTGATCGCCGGCATCGCCCTGGCCGCCGCGGCATCCTTCGTGTTCGCCGTGGTCATGCTCGTGGGCCGCGTCTTCGTCACCGGCTGGGCGTACTCGCTCATCACCTTCGCGAGCGCGCTCGTCTCCGCGCTCCTGCTGACGCTGCTGATCGGGGCGGCGCTGCGCCGCGACCGCTCCTGGTTCGTGTTCTGCGCGGGCGCCGCGTCGGGCCTGGTGATCCTCGCGATCGCCGACAACTCCCTGCGCCTCGAGTTCGCCGCACCGACCTCGTTCGCGACGGACTTCGTCTACCTGCCCTTCGTGTTCGCCGCCTGGGGCGTCATGATCTCGCGCTCGTTCGTGCGCACGATGCCGCTGAACTTCCAGCGCGTGGACTGGATCGTCTACGCCGTGCGCGCCTTCGAGTTCGGCGCGATCATGCACGCCGCCGCGATCGTGTGGAACCTGATCGCAGCGGTTGCCGCGATCGGGGGAGCGGGCATGGGCGGGCCGGTCATCCACGTGATGGATGCCGTGATCTCCGCGTGCTTCGTCGCGATCTCGCTGTTCGCGCGCCGCTCGCTGCTCGAGCGCCCGGCCGACGTGGCCCGCTCGAGCGCCGTCATCGCGGGCGTGGTCATGCTGGTCGTCGGCTTCCTCGACGTCATCGTGAACTCCCTGGCGACCGGCGCCGGGGCGGGGCTGATGACCGGCGGCGTCGCGCTCGCCGTCGGCGTCGTCGCGGCCCTCATGCTCACCGTGCCCGCGCCCGTGCGCGACGAGTACGGCGCGCCGGACCTCAGCCGCATGTTCGCCGACTTCCGCACCCGCAACGAGCCCGCCACCGCGGCCTCCCCGGAGCTGATCCCCGACGTCTCCGCGGAGCGCGCACGGATCAAGGTCTTCCCCGGGGCCGCGCGGCGCTGATCCGGCGGTCGTCGCGCTGATCCGTTGACCGTGCTGATCCGTCGACCGCGCTGACCGGCCGAACGCCCCGACCCGCCCTCCTCACCCCTGGAGCATCCATGCCCGTCTGGACCCTGCACGGCGACGGCCGCTCCGTCGCCCCCGACGCGATCGTGCGCCCCGAGGAGCGCCTGGCGTGGCCGCTGACCATCGGCATCGGCGCCCAGCACGTGGTCGCCATGTTCGGCGCGACCTTCCTGGTCCCGCTGCTGACGGGCTTCCCGGCCTCGACGACGCTGCTGTTCAGCGGCATCGGCACCCTGCTGTTCCTGGTGATCACCCGCAACCGGGTGCCCAGCTACCTGGGGTCCTCCTTCGCGTTCATCGCCCCGATCACCGCCTCCACGCAGGCCGGGTCGATGTCCGCGGCCCTCGGCGGGGTGCTCGTCATCGGCATCGCGATGGCGCTGCTGGGGCTGCTCGTGCAGGCCGTGGGCACGCGCTGGATCGGGCTGCTCATGCCGCCCGTGGTGATGGGCTCGATCGTCGCCCTCATCGGCTTCAACCTCGCGCCGACGGCCTACGGGAACTTCCAGAAGTCCGCGGTGACCGCGACCATTACGCTGTTCGCGGTGGTGCTGTGCACGGCGCTGTTCAAGGGCATGCTGGGCCGGGTCTCGGTGCTGCTGGGCGTGATCGTCGGGTACCTCGTCGCCGTCGCCCGCGGTGAGGTCGACTTCACGACCGTCCACGAGGCCCATTGGCTCGGGCTGCCCCAGTTCCACCACCCCACCCTGGACCTCTCGCTGCTGCCGATGTTCCTGCCGGTGATCGTGGTGCTGCTGGCGGAGAACGTCGGCCACGTGACGAGCGTGGGACTGATGACCGGGCGGAACCTCGACCACATGGTGGGGCGCACGCTCGCCTCCGACGGCATCGCCACGGCGCTCTCGGCCGTGTTCGGCGGCTCGCCGACCACCACCTACGGCGAGAACATCGGCGTCATGTCCGCGACCCACGTGTACTCGACCGCCGCCTACTGGGTCGCGGGCGTCGTCGCGATCCTGCTCTCGCTCTCCCCGAAGGTGGGAGCCCTCATCAACACGATCCCGCCGGGCGTGCTGGGCGGCGTGACCTTCGTGCTCTACGGGCTCATCGGCATAGTGGGCGTGCGCATGTGGGTCGACGGGAACGTGGACTTCTCCCGCCCCAAGAACCAGATCACGGCGGGCGTCGCCCTCGTGGTCGGCATCGCGAACGTCACCTGGACCTTCGGCGGCATCCAGGTCACCGGCATCGCGCTGGGCACCCTCGCCGCGCTCGTCATCTACCACCTGATGGCCGGGATCGGACGGTTCACCGGCACGGACCGGGCGGCGGCGCAGACGGATGGAGCGGCGGCCCCGACGGACCAGGCGGCGTCGGCAGACCGCGCGGCGGCGCCGACGGACCACGAGAAGACGCGGCCCGTCGACCCGGAGCGGTGAGGAGCGACGACATGACGGCCCCGCTCACCCGCCTCGCCACGCCCGCCGACCGCGACCTGGTCCGCACCCTGCGCCTGCGCACCCTGCAGGAGGATCCCGGGGCGTTCGGCTCGACCTACGAGGGGACCCTCGAGCGCGAGCGCGAGGACCCGACCTACTGGGACCGCTTCCTCGCGCTCGGCGCATGCATCCTGGCGACCCCCGCGGGCAGTGAGGCCCCACGGGGCATCGCCCGGGTCGTCCCCGCCACGGAGCCGGGGGAGCCGGCCATGATCTTCTCCGTGTGGGTCGCCCCGGAGGCGCGCGGGACCGGTGCGGGCCGGGCCCTCATCGACGCCTGCATCGACTGGGCCGAGGAGCACCTTCCCGGGGCCCGGCTCCGGCTGCACGTGATGCGGGAGAACCCGGCCGCCCGACGGCTCTACGAGCGTTGCGGTTTCGGGGAGATCGGAGCGGACCCCGAGGACCCCGGGCAGCTCGTCATGGAGCGACGCTCGGGCCGCGCCCTCCCCGCCGTGCTGCTGCCCACCGCGCTCGTCGCCCGCTATCGGGCCGTGGACCGGGAGGTCGTCGGCTCCCCACACCTGGACACCCCCACGCACCTCGATGCGATCGAGGCCGATGCGCGCGTCCGGGGCATCCGCACCCCGCTCGACCTCGCCTTCAACGAGCAGTTCGCGACGCTCGACGGGAACCATCGCGTGGCCGTCGCCCTGCGCCTCGGCCTCGCCCAGGTGCCCGTGCACGTCACCCGTCGGCTGCTGAGCCCCCGCCCCGAGCACGCCCGGCCGATGCGTCCCGAGGATCTCGCCGTGCTCGAGGGGGCGCTCGCGAGCGTGCAGCCCGACTGAGGGGCCGATGGGGCGGGCGCGATCGCCGCCCCCGCCCTGTCGTGCCCCGCCCCGC
>NZ_JAKRMO010000039.1:0-42891 GCF_022346485.1 Brachybacterium sp. ACRRE
CACCCTCCCCATCCCTGACCCCATGCGCCGCGCCACCGCGGCAGAAGGAGAGCACCATGACGATCCACCGACTGACGATGCACCGCACGCCCCCCGCATCCCTGCGCGTCGGGCCTCGCCACCGGCGCCCGATGCCCGCGGGCTCCCGGCCCTCCCTGGCGGACGAGCGCGGGGACGTGCCCGGTTGGGTGATGATCACCCTGATGACGGCGGCGATCGTCGTCGCCCTGTGGGCCGTGGCCTCCGATCAGATCGTGCAGATCTTCAACAACGCCATGGAGCCCTTCCTGAACCGGAAGCTCTGAGCACCCGCGCCGGTGCGCTGCGCCGTCGCCTGCGCGATGACGAAGGGTCCGCCGTCGTCGAGTTCCCGCTCGTCGCCGTGCTGATCATCGTGATCGCGCTGACGATCATCCAGTGCGCGCTGGTGGTGCACACCCGCAACACGCTGACCGATGCCGCCGTGCAGGCGGCGCACACGGCTTCGCTCGAGGGCAACTCGCCCGCGGACGGCGAGGTGCGCGGCGCGCAGCTCGTCCACGACCGCTTCGGCGAGGACTACGAGGTCGACGTCGAGGCCGACGAGGACGGCGACGGCGTGATCCGCGTCCGCGTCAGCGCCTCGTTCCCGCTCGTCGGGCTGCTCGGTCCCGCCGGCACGATGCACGTGGACGGCCATGCGATCGATGAGGACACCTGGTGAGCGGACGAGACAGGGATCGCCGTGCCCGGCGCCGGGAGCGGTCGGACCTCCACGTGCCGCAGGGAGTGCGAGCGCTGCGCTCACGACTGGCCCGCGAGGACGGCAACGCGCTCGTGGAGTTCGTCGCGCTCTCGGTGATCCTGCTGATCCCCTCCCTCTACCTCGTGCTCTCGCTCGGATCGGTGCAGGGCGCCGTGTTCGCCGCCGATGTGATCGCGCGCGACGCCGCCCGGATCCACGCCACCGAGCCGGACGCGTCCCGGGCCGAGGCCCGCACCGAGGCCATGGTGAGGATGACCCTCGAGGACCATGGGCTGTCCTCGCAGGACGCCGTGACCATCCACTGCTCGAAGGACCCGTGCTCCGCGGCCGGCAGCGAGGTCACCGCGGAGGTGACGATCGGCGTGCCCATCCCCGGCCTCGGACCGATGCTCGGAGCGGACGGCCCCGTGCACGTCGGCGCCGAGCACGTCGTCGAGGCCGACCAGTACCGGGCGCCGGGAGAACGCGCCGGGAAGGACGGAGAGGGCGAGGTCCCTGGTGCCGACGACGCTCCGACGGCCTCGCGACCCGGTGCCCAGGAGCGGAGCGACGACTCATGAGCGTGCGACGGAGACAAGTCGGCCCCTCGAGCACAGGTCCCCTCGGGCGACTGCGCACCGCACTCGGCCGGGACACCGGCACGATGACCGTGCTGACCACCGGCGTGCTCGTCGTGATCCTCATGGTGATCGGCGTGGGCACCGCCATCACGGGCGTCCAGCTCGAGAGGAACCGCCTGCAGAACGCGGCCGACGGCGCGGCCCTCGCGGCCTCGCAGGCCTATGGCGAGGACTCCGTCTACGAGGACGGTCCCACCTCCCTGCGGAGCACGGACGTGCGCCGGGAGGCCGAGGAGTACCTCGAGTCCTACCCGCCGGGATCGACCCGCACCCGCGACATCCACGTCGAGGACGCCCGGGTCCTCGAGGACGGCAGCGTCGAGGTGCGCCTCGGGGCCGTCACGGATCCTCCGCTGATCGGCTGGATCACCCGCACGGGGGTCATCAGCATCCCGCTGGACGTGAGCGGTAGCGCCCGGTCCGACTGAACGCACGAGCCCGCGGGAAGCACCCGAGCAGACACCACGGCGGATCCCGCGCCGCCGACCACAAGGAGCCAGATCGCATGCCGACCGTCCTCATCGCCCCCGACAAGTTCAAGGGCTCCCTGAGCGCCGCAGAGGTCGCGGCCGCCCTCTCCCGCGGCATCGTCGCGACCAGCCCCGATGCGCGCACCGAGCTGCTCCCGATCGCCGACGGCGGCGACGGCACCGTGGAGGCCGCGCTCGCCGCCGGGTTCACCGCCCACGAGGCCCGGATCACCGGGCCGACGGGCGAGCCGATCACCGCGCGCTGGGCCCAGAGCGGCGCCGAGGCGGTCCTCGAGCTCGCCGAGACCTCCGGCCTGCGCCGTCTGCCCGGCGACGCCGCCGGCCGCACGCTCCTCGACCATGCCCGTGCGAGCACCCGCGGACTCGGCGAGCTGATCCTCGCCGCCCGCGACGCGGGTGCCGCGCACCTGGTCATCGGACTCGGCGGCAGTTCGAGCACCGATGGCGGCGCAGGTCTCCTCGCGGCGCTCGGCGCCCGGCTCCTCGACGGCGACGACACCCCGATCCCCGACGGCCATGACGGCCTCGCGGGCGTCGCGAGCGCGGATCTCGGCCCGGCCCTCGCAGCCCTCGAGGGCGTGCACCTCGAGGCGGCGTGCGACGTCACCAACCCTCTGCTCGGGCCCGACGGCGCCGCCGCGGTCTTCGGCCCGCAGAAGGGACTCGCCGACGCCGACATCCGGACGGCCGACGAGATCCTCGGCCGCTGGGCCGACGCCGTCGAGCAGGCGAGCACGGGCCCGTCGGCCCCGACGCCCCTGCGCGAGCGCCCCGGCGCGGGTGCCGCCGGCGGCACCGGCTTCGCGCTCTACGCGCTCGGCGCGGACTTCGTCTCGGGGGCCGACGCGGTCCTCGACCTGCTCGGCTTCGACGCAGCCCTCGCGCGCGCCGACGTCGTCATCACGGGCGAGGGGCGGCTCGACCGCCAGACCCTCTCGGGCAAGGGGCCCGCCGAGGTCGCGCGCCGCGCGGCGGACGCGGGTGCCCGGGTGATCGCCGTCGCGGGCTCCCTCGAGCTCGCGCCGGACGAGCTCGAGGGAGCCGGCATCGACCTCGCCCTGGACCTCCTCTCCCGTGCTCTCGACGTCGAGGACGCGATGGATCGCACCGCGCAGCTGCTGGAGGACATCGGCCGGGAGATCGGCGAGTACGTGGGCGGGGAGGGCCGACGGCCGAGCGCGCGGTGACGCATCCGATCCCGTGCCCCGCCCGGCGTGCAGGCGCTCTCCCGTAGACTCGCCTCTCGTGGCGACCATCGACTTCACCGAAGAGATCCAGCACCTGCGCACGACCCTGGGGTCGATCGAGAAGGTGACGGATCTCGACGCCCTCAAGGCGAAGATCGCCGATCTCGAGCAGCAGGCCTCGGCCCCCGACCTCTGGGACGACGTCGAGAACGCGCAGAAGGTCTCCGCGGCCCTGTCGCACGCGCAGAGCGAGCTGCGCCGCATCGACGACCTCTCCTCCCGCATCGACGACCTCGAGGTCATGGTCGAGCTCGCGGCGGAGGAGGACGACGCCGAGACCGCCGACGAGGCGGAGAAGGAGCTGACCTCGATCCGCCGCACCCTCGACGAGCTCGAGGTGCGCACCCTGCTCTCCGGCGAGTACGACGAGCGCAACGCCGTGGTCACGATCCGCGCGGGCGCCGGCGGCGTCGACGCCGCGGACTTCGCCGAGATGCTCCTGCGCATGTACCTGCGCTGGGCCGAGCGCCACGGCTACCCGACCAAGGTCATGGACACCTCCTACGCCGAGGAGGCCGGGCTGAAGTCGGTGACCTTCGAGGTCTCCGCCCCCTACGCCTACGGCAACCTCTCGGTCGAGGGCGGCACCCACCGGCTCGTGCGCATCAGCCCCTTCGACAACCAGGGGCGCCGCCAGACCTCCTTCGCCGCGGTCGAGGTGATCCCGCTGATCGAGTCGACCGACTCCATCGAGATCCCCGACAACGACCTCAAGGTCGACGTGTTCCGCTCCTCGGGACCCGGCGGTCAGAGCGTGAACACGACCGACTCGGCCGTGCGCATGACCCACCTCCCCACGGGCACCGTGGTCTCGATGCAGGACGAGAAGTCGCAGATCCAGAACCGCGCGGCCGCCCTGCGCGTCATGCAGTCCCGCCTGCTGCTGCTGAAGAAGGCCGAGGAGGCCGCCGAGCGCAAGGAGCTCGCGGGCGACGTCAAGGCCAGCTGGGGCGACCAGATGCGCTCCTACGTGCTGAACCCGTACCAGATGGTCAAGGACCTGCGCACCGAGCACCAGGAGGGCAACCCCTCCGCCGTGTTCGACGGCGAGATCGACGAGCTCATCGAGGCCGGCATCCGCTGGCGCGTCGGGCAGCAGAAGGCCGAGGCGGCGGAGGGCTGAGAGGCCGCCCGCCTCCACGGCCCGACGCCTTGACCAAGGTTTGACCCGGCGCCTGCGCGCGCCCGCGCGGCGTCGGCGCTGATCGACCCTAGCCTGGTCGGGTACGCACCCCCGAAACCCCCAAGGCCGCCGTGATCCGCTTCGACGACGTCTCCAAGACGTACCTGCGAGGACAGTCGCCCGCGCTGCAGGACATCGACCTCGAGTTCGCGCGCGGGGAGTTCGCCTTCCTCGTCGGGGCCTCGGGCTCCGGCAAGTCCTCCCTCATGCGCCTCGTGCTCAAGGAGGCCACCCCCACGCGCGGCAGCGTGCACGTCGCGGGCAAGGACCTCGCCCGGATCCCGTCGTGGCGCGTCCCCGCGCTGCGCCGCGAGATCGGCATGGTCTTCCAGGACTTCCGGCTGCTGCCCTCCAAGAACGCGTACCAGAACATCGAGTTCGCGCTCGCGGTGATCGGCACGCCCCGCCGCGTGGTGCGCCGCCTGGTCCCCGAGATGCTGGAGATGGTGGGCCTCGAGGACAAGGGGCGCCGCATGCCCCACGAGCTCTCCGGCGGCGAGCAGCAGCGCGTGGCGATCGCCCGCGCCTACGTCAACCGCCCCTCGATCCTGCTGGCCGACGAGCCCACCGGCAACCTCGACCCGGCGACCGCCGAGGGCATCCTCGACCTGCTCGCGCAGATCAACGAGCGCGGGACCACCGTGCTCATGGCCACCCACGACCGCGCGGCCGTGGACCGCATGCGCCGACGCGTCGTCGAGCTCGTCGACGGGCGCGTCGTCCGCGACGAGGCCGAGGGCACCTACGAGTCCCCGACCCCCGTGAGCGTCATCTCCGGGAACGTCGAGGACGGGGAGGATCCGACCGAGGGCGACGCCGGGGGCGCGAAGCCGGCCGGCGAGGGCTCGGTCGCCGCGGGCTCCGCCGCCGCAGCGTCCGGTTCCGCAGCGTCCGGCGCCGCAGGATCCGATGTCGTCGAGGAGGAGCTGGTGCCCGACGCCCGTCCCCGCGACCTGCTGGACGAGGCCGAGGAGGCCTTCTCCGAGGAGGCGCTGGCCGAGGACCTCCCGCACGCCTCCGACCGCGAGGAGGGCGCACGATGAGGGGCCGGTACATCGCCTCCGAGATCCTCAGCGGCCTGTGGCGGAACATCGCCATGGTGATCTCGGTCGTCATCGTCACCGCGGTCTCCCTGAGCTTCGTCGGCGCGGGT
Source organism: Brachybacterium sp. ACRRE (assembly GCF_022346485.1). NCBI lineage: Bacteria > Bacillati > Actinomycetota > Actinomycetes > Micrococcales > Dermabacteraceae > Brachybacterium > Brachybacterium sp. ACRRE. Next base: position 5,440 of record NZ_JAKRMO010000039.1, read on the forward strand.
CTGCTCATGCAGAAGCAGATCTTCGACATGAAGGCGACGCTGGTGCAGGAGTCGCAGGTCACGATCTTCATGTGCTCGCCGCACTCCACGGCGTCCACGTGCGCCGGGGGAGCCGCGACCGACGCGCAGATCCAGTCGGTGCGCGAGGCGCTGGACGGGGACGTGCTGGCCCCGTACATCGACTCCTACTCCGAGCGCGACCAGGACGAGGCCCTGAAGATCTACCAGGAGCAGTTCTCCGGGCAGGGCTTCGCCTCCGACTTCACCGCGAAGGACATGCCCGTCTCCTTCCACATCACGCTCGACGACTCCTCGAAGTCCGACGCGGTGGTGGAGTTCTTCCAGGGCCGTGACGGCGTCGACGAGGTCTCCGACCTGCTCAGCGCCTACGCCCCCTTCATCGATGTGCTGAACCAGACCACGGTGTTCGCGGTCGGCCTCGCGGTGCTGATGCTGGTCGCCGCGGTGCTGCTGGTGGCCACCACGATCCGGATGTCCATCGCGAACCGTCGGCGCGAGATCGCGATCATGCGCCTGGTGGGCGCCTCGAACGTCTTCATCCGCACTCCCTTCATGCTCGAGGGGGCGGTCGCCGGAATCCTCGGCGCGCTCATCGCGGGAGGCCTGCTGTGGACCGGCACCCACTTCCTGGTCGAGGGCTGGCTCGCACCGACGCTCGGATCGGAGCTGATCACCGTGGGAAGCGCCGACCTGCTGTGGATAGCGCCGATCCTCGTGCTGATCGGGGCGATACTGGCGATCGGATCCTCGATCGTCTCGCTCAACCGCTACCTGAAGGTGTGACCATGACGTCCCGCGCTCGGAACCTGCGGATCCTCACCCTGCTGGTGCTGGCACTCGCGCTCGTCGCGACCCAGATGATGCTCTCCCCGCTGGCTCCCGCGCGCGCCGACGGGGACCGCAAGCAGAAGGAGCAGGAGAAGGCGAGCGTCGAGGACCAGCTCGACGACCTGCGCATCGAGCTCAGCGACGTGAACTCGGACCTGGCGGACACCTACCTCGCCCTCGCCAAGACCGAGCTGAAGATCCCCGACGCCCAGAAGGCCCTCGAGAAGGCGAAGTCGGAGCTGTCCGACGCCGAGGACGAGGACGAGGAGATCGGCGACCGCCTCGCCGACGCGAAGGCCGAGGAGGCCGACCTCAGCGGCCAGGTCGACAGCGGCAAGAAGGAGGTCGACGCGTCCGGCGAGCAGCTCGACGAGGTCTCGCTGTCCGCCTACAAGGGCGGCGGGCTGCCCGACCCCACCAGCGTCTACGTGGGCAGCGCGAACCCGCAGGACGCCGTCGACCGCTCGATGAACTTCAAGCTCACCCTGGAGGCGCAGGGCACCCGCTTCGACGACCTCCGCACCGACCAGTCGGTCACCGAGAACGCCGCCGACCGCCTGGACGCCGTCCGCGCCGAGATCGACGACCTCAAGAAGGAGTCCGAGGCAGCGGTCGCGCGCAAGGAGAAGGCGAAGACGTCGGCGCAGGACGCCAAGGACACCCTCGACGACCTCTACGCGACGCAGAAGAAGCAGGCCGACGCGCTCGAGAAGAAGAAGGAGAAGTACAAGGACGACCAGTCCGACCTCGAGGACCGCAGCTCGGCGCTGGACTCCGAGATCTCCGACCTCATCAAGGAGGAGAAGGAGAAGGAGGCGGCCGCCCGGCGCGCCGCATCCGCGAAGAAGTCCTCGGGCTCCGGCGGATCCTCGGGCGCCCTGTCCACCCCGGTCTCGAAGTCCGGCTGGCTCGCCCCCTCGAACGCCCGGCGCTCCTCGCCCTTCGGATGGCGCGTGCACCCGATCTACCACACCCGCAAGCTGCACGCCGGCATGGACTTCGCCGCCGCCTGCGGATCGGCCGTGAAGGCCACCAAGGACGGCACCGTGCTCGCCACCACGTCGAACGCGAGCGCGGGCAACAAGCTCATCGTCGGCCACGGCACATCCGGCGGGCACGTGATGACGAGCTCGTACCACCACCTGGAGCGCTTCGCCGTCTCCACCGGACAGCACGTGAAGCAGGGGCAGACGATCGCCTACGTCGGCACCACCGGCTCCTCGACGGGCTGTCACCTGCACTTCGAGATCCACGAGGACGGCACCGCCGTGAACCCCGTGAACTACATCGGCTGACCTGCTCCCTCCCTGCCCTCTCGCCGCGCCCCGGGTCTGCGCCCCGAGCGAAAACCCATGGCCCGCTCGCAGGCGGGGCCGATAAGCTGTCGTACCGCACAGGCGGGGCGCAGCCCCGGGAGCCGCGAGACGTGAGGAGGGGCGACATGGCCGCCACCAAGCCGGCGAAGAAGAAGCAGCAGCAGGCCGACGGACCCAAGAAGACCCTCATCGCGTCGAACAAGAAGGCCCGCCACGACTACCACATCGACGACACCCTCGAGGCGGGCATCGTGCTCACCGGCACCGAGGTGAAGTCGCTGCGCGACCGCGGCGCCTCGCTCGTGGACGGCTTCTGCTTCATCGAGGGCGGGCAGATGTGGATGGAGGGCGTGCACATCGCCCCCTACGTCAAGGGCACCTGGACGAACCACGCCGCCCGTCGCAAGCGCAAGCTCCTGCTCCACCGCGCCGAGATCGACAAGCTCGCCGGCAAGACCCGCGAGAAGGGCTTCACGCTCGTGCCGCTCGAGATGTACTTCCTGGGCTCCCACGCCAAGGTCGTCATCGCCCTGGCGCGCGGCAAGAAGGACTGGGACAAGCGCCAGACCCTGCGCGAGAAGCAGGACCTGCGCGAGGCCCAGCGCGCCATGCGCCGCCGCGAACTGGTCTGAGCCCCCTGGTTCGAGTCGCCGGGGATGATCCGCCGGGTCTGAGCCGCGCGCCCGCTCAGCGCCCGCTCAGCCCTCGCCGTCGCGCTCCAGGCGCGCGACCGTCTCGCGGCTGCTGAGGACCTGGTCCTCGCTCGCGCGCAGACCCTCGCGGATCGCGAGCGCCCGTCGTGCGTCCTCCCGGGCGGCGTCCATGAGGCGCGCCGACAGCCGCGGGCGCTCCCCGGCCTCCGCGACCAGGGCGTGCTCGAAGCGGTTCTTCGCGCGGTGCTGGAGCACCGCGGCGAGCGCGAGGATCGAGCTCGGAGCGGTCGGGTCGTCCGAGAGCCCCGTCTCCTCCGCGGCGCGCGAGTACTCCTCGTCGGCCGTCTCGAAGCGGCCCTGCCACTGCAGCACCTGAGCCAGCCGGGTGCGCAGGGCGGCACGGGCGACGGGATGTGCGGGGCTGTCCGCGAGCAGGACGCGACCCAGGGCCTCGGCCTCCTCGAGCCGGCCGAGGATCCGCAGGTGGGCGACGGCGCGGGGGTCCCGCGGGTTCGCCGCGCACCAGCGCGCGAGCGCTCCCGGGTCGTCCACGCTCTCGCGCAGCGTCATCGGGTCGATCGTGAAGGTCATGCCCTCGAACTCGAAGCTGCTCACCGCTTCACCGTACGGCCGGGGGAGGGCGCCGCGGCGTTCACCGTGGGCTGAGCGATAAGCGCTGGCCACCTCGCGGACACCTGGCTACACTGGAGGCACAGCGCGGCACGCCGCGCCTGTGGATTGATACGTGAACAGCGGCAAAGTGCTCGGCGACCCAGGTCGCCGTCTTCACGCGACCCACACTCGGGGACGATCGGTTTCGACGGTAGTTGTCCAGTGAGGGGAAGCGGGCCGAGGATCCCAGGTCATCTCGTCAACGCTCCTGGGAAACCAATAAGTGCCGAACCCAAGCGCACTGACTTCGCTCTCGCTGCCTGATCAGCGTTAGCAGTCTGGAACCCCGGGGGTGCTCCTGACCCGGATCGTTCCATCATCAAAGGAGCCACTGCTTCCGGCCTTCGTCATCGAGGTCGGGTGAACACCTCAGAGTGACTGAGTCCGTCGACGACGCGTCCGTGGGATCGTCGGGACTGAGAAAACGCCAACACGGACTGCGCCCGGAGAAGCCCTCGCTCAGCACTATCGGACGCGGGTTCGATTCCCGCCGTCTCCACCCTCAGAAGGCCCCCTCACCTGCATCGGCGTGCAGGATAGGGGGCCTTTCTGGCGTGCGCCGCGAGCTGTGCGTGCGACGTGGGGCGATCGTGCCGAGCGGGGCGAGGCCGTCGGGTGGGGCGGGCCGTGTGTCGTGGGGTTGCCGTCAGGGACGGGCCGGTGGTGAGGAGCCGTGGCGATATCGCCACGGCTCCTCACCCTCGGCCCGTCGACGACAGGACCCCCTGGAATGCCCGCGGTCAGGCGTGGACACGGATGCGGGACCCGGCCCGGAAGCCGGTCCGGCAGGCATCCCGGAAGCCGGTCCGGCAGGCATCCCGGAAGCCGGTCCGGCAGACATCCCGGCAGCCGGCCCGCACGGCCTCCCTCAAGGACGCCCGGTCACCGGCTGCGGCGCCCCGCCGATCAGGCGTACTCGAGGCCGAAGCCGCTCACCCAGCGCCCGCCCTCGGAGTCGACGTACACGTACGGACGGCCGTCCATGTGCTGCTCCTTGGCGAAGCCGGGGACGTCGTTGGGGGAGGCGCAGATCCCGTTCTCGTCGACCGCGATCGCCTCGTCGGAGATCGGGAAGGTCAGCGGCAGGCGCCCGGTGGGGGAGAAGTCGCCCAGGATCGCGTCGACGAGCGTCTCGAGCCGGGTGTCGAAGCCGCACACGAACGCGTCCGCGAGGGTCTCGAGGGTCCCGGGCAGCCAGGCCATCACCGCGTTCAGCCCCACCACCAGGGTGTCCACGCTGCCGCGGATCTCCCGGATCTTCGCGAGGTCCACGCCGGAGTGCTCGTCGATCGTGAGGTCCAGCAGACCGGTCGAGCGGAAGTAGTCGCCCGTGAACGGGCGAGCGAGGACGATCGCGATGTCCGCCTCATGGAAGTCGGTCGTGAAGGTGACCTCGGGGTGCTCGCCCGCGATGCGTGCGCGCAGGGCGTCCAGGCGCTTGACGGTGATGCCGTCCTCGAACATCTCCACGTACACGCGTCGGCCGGTGAGCGCGTCGGGGCGCAGCGGGAGGATGCGGCGCCCGTCCTCCGCGGCCGTCCCCGCCGCGCCGGGGCCGGCTGAGCGGTCAGCGGGGTTCTTCAGCAGCACGACCGAGCGGCGGTGCGCCTCGAGGGCCGCCTCCTGCGCCTGCGTGTTCGCGACGACCTCGTCGGCCCGCTCGGGGTCGACGTACGGGTTCTCGAACAGCCCCAGGGCGAACAGCTCCACGAGCAGCAGACGGGCGGCCTCGTCGAGCCGCTCGGCCGGGAAGAGCCCCTTGACGAAGGCCTCGCGGATCGAGCGGACGTCGTTGGTGTCGGCGATCATGTCGGTGCCCGCCGAGATCGCGGCGCCCGCGCGCTCGGGCACGGACAGCTCCTGGACGCCCCAGGCCATCTTGTTCAGGATCCCCGAGTCGGAGTTGATGTAGCCCGTGTGGCCCATCGCGCGCAGCAGCGCGAGCACTTCGCTGTTGAATGCGAAACCGACCTGCTCGAACTCCGTGAGCCGGCCCTGCGGGGTCGCGGACTTCTCCTTCGACGGGATCGCGTAGTAGGGCATGACGCTCGAGGTGCCGGCGTCGATCGCCGCCTGGAAGGGCGGCAGGTGATAGGCCTCGAGGGAGCCCGGGGTGGGGTACACGTTGAAGCGGCCCTCCGCGTAGTGCGGGTCGAAGCCGTTCTCGCGGGCGCCGCCGCCGGGGAAGTGCTTGGTGGTCAGGGCGACCCCGTCGGTGCCGAGGCCGTCCTCGCCCTGGAAGCCGCGCACCACCGCGTCGATCGCCGCGGCGTTGAACGTCGGGTCCTCGCCGAAGGTGCCGTAGGAGCGGAACCACCGGGGGTCGGTGACGGTGTCGGCCATGTACATGTAGCCCTTGCGCAGACCGCTCGCGGCCCACTCCTGCCGCGAGAGCTCGGCGAAGCGCCGCACGAGCTCCGGGTCGCGGGTCGCGCCGAGGCCCAGCGTGCCGGGCCACTGGGTGAAGTCCTGGTCCTCGGGGGTGGCGCCCATCCGGAAGCCGCCGGCCTCGTTCTTCGAGTTCGCGGCGACGATCACGGGGATGCCGAAGCGGGTGGTCTCGGCGACCTCCTGCATGGCGTTGATCCAGGTCGCGATGCGCGATCCGGTGGGGGTCTCGCGCATGATGAAGTGGCGCATGTGCATCTGCGTGATCTGCTCGGTGGTGCCCTCGTAGGGGTCCCCGGCCGAGTTGTGCGGATCGAGCTTGATCGGGTGGTACTGCTCGTCGAGTGCGCCGTCGTGGCTGGTCAGCTCCGGATCGTGCTGGGAGATGCCCATCGAGCGGGAGTTGATGACCATGAGGCCGATCTTCTCCTCGGGGCTCATGCGCGCCACCAGGTCGGCCGCGCGCTCGGCGGCGGGCAGGCGCCAGTCCTCGAAGGGCGCGAGCTCGCCGTCGCCGTCGAGGTCGCGGAAGCGCAGGCCGTCGACCTCGATGATCTGCTTCACGCGGGAGGCGAGGGGGACCTGAGCGGCCTGCGGGCGGGGCGTAACGGACACGTGCACTCCTTCGTGACGGCGGCGCCGGGACGTCGCGCGGGAACCTTCGTCGCGACGCTACCCGCGGCACGCAGCGCCGACGCATGCCTTGCCACGCGTTGCTGCTCGCCCCGGCCCGGCCGTCGGCCGGCCGCGGTGCGCGTCACCACGACGCGTGCCGTCGGGCCCGCCTGCGGGATACTCGAGCCCATGCCCGCCACCCTCCAGACGGACCGCCGCGCCCCGTCCGTGCTGAGCGTCCTGCGCGATCCCCGCCTGCTCTCGATCGAGGTGCTCGGCGGGCTGGTCACCGCGTTCGCGCTGATCCCCGAGTCGCTGAGCTTCGCCATCGTCGCCGGGCTCGACCCGCGGATGGGTCTGTACGCGGCGTTCACCATGGCCTGCGCGACCGCGGTGCTCGGCGGGAGGCCCGCCATGGTCTCCGGGGCCGCGGGCTCGATCGCACTGGTGATCTTCCCCGTCGCCCGCGACCACGGCGTCGACTTCCTCATCGCGACCGTGATCCTGGGCGGGATGCTGCAGATGCTGCTGGGCGGCCTCGGCGTGGCCCGGCTGATGCGGTTCATCCCCCGCTCGGTGATGGTCGGATTCGTCGACGCCCTCGCGATCCTCATCTTCTCCGCCCAGCTCCCGCAGCTGATCGGCGTGCCCTGGCTGGTCTACCCGCTGGTCGCCGCCGGCGTCGCCATCATCGTCCTGTTCCCGCGGCTGACCCGCCGCATCCCGGCCCCGCTCGTGACGATCCTTCTGATCACGCTCGCGGCGGTCAGCCTCGGGGCCGACGTCCCGACGGTCGGCGACCAGGGCGCCCTGCCCCATAGCCTGCCCGTCCCCGGCCTGCCGCACGTGCCGCTGACCCTGCACACCCTGGGGATCATCGCCCCGTACGCGGTCGCGATGGCGCTCGTCGGCCTCATGGAATCGCTGCTGACGGCGAACCTCGTGGACGACATCACCCGCACCCGCACCTCCCGCACGCGCGAGGCCCTCGGACAGGGCGCGGCGAACGTGATCACCGGGGTGTTCGGCGGGATGGGCGGCTGCGCCATGATCGGCCAGACCATGGTCAACGTGAAGCAGGCGGGCGCCCGCACCCGGCTCTCCTCGTTCCTCGCCGGCGCCTTCCTCATCACCCTGTCCGTCGCCCTCGGCGACACCGTCGGCCGCATCCCCATGGCCGCCCTGGTCGCGGTGATGCTCGTGGTCGCAGCCACCACCTTCGACTGGCACTCGCTGCGCACCCTGCCCCTCATGCCCCGCAGCGAGACCGTCGTGCTGCTGGTGACCGTGCTCGGCACGGTGCTGACGGACAACCTCGCCGTCGGCGTGATCCTCGGGGTGATCACGGCCGCCGTCGCGTTCGCGCGGCGCGTCGCCCACATGACCGAGGTGGTCCGCGACCCCGGAGACCCGGGGTTCTACCGCGTGCGCGGCCAGCTGTTCTTCGCCTCGAGCAATGATCTCGTCGAGCAGTTCGACTACGACGCGGGCCCCTCGCACGTGACGGTCGACCTGAGCGGGGCGACGGTGTGGGACGCCTCGAGCGTCGCGGCGCTCGACGGCGTGCGCGAGCAGTACCACCGCACCGGACGCAGCGTCGAGTTCACCGGGCTCGACCGGATCTCCGACCACTATGTGCAGCGCCTCGGCGGGCGGCTCGGCTGAACCACCTCGCGGCTGCAGGCCGACGCGCGGGGGATCGACGCTCTCCCTCCGACCTCGTGACCACGACAACGCGCGGCAACAGCGGTGCCTGACCAGGCACGTCGGTCCCGCCCGTCGGCAACATCGTGCAATCGGTCACGTCCGCTGCATCGGCCGGGGGAGATTCAGCGCTCAGCACCGGCCCCCGCAGCCCGCCACGGCGGCGGAGGGCGGGCTGACCTCCTCCGACAGCGACCGGCTGTCTCGAGACCGAGCCGCACCGTCGCGGCCCTTCCGAAGGGGACACCGATGTCTCACGTCAACGACACCACGAAGCACGCCGGGTACGCCTACTACGGCTCCGGCCTGCCCACCCTCGCTCCGCCCAGCTCCGAGGCGCCGAAGCCCCCGAAGCGCGCCCGCGCCGTCGCGGCCCTCGGGTTCTCCCAGGCGGTCGACAACTCCGAGTCCGGACTGACCAAGACCTTCTTCCCGCTGATCGCCGCCGCCTTCGGCCTCGGTTACACACAGTTGGGCATCTTCAGCGCGATCCCGATGTTCGCCCGCATGATCTTCGGGCCCACCTGGGCGATCGCGGCGGACCGCTTCGGCCGCAAGCGGGTGCTCGTGCTCGTCACCGGCGTGTGGGGCCTGTGGACCGTCGCATGCGGCTTCGCCACCAGCTACACCGCGCTCGTGGTGCTCTTCGCCATCTCCGCCGTGGGCACCGTCGCCTCCGAGCCCGTCCTCAACGGCATGCTGCCGGACCTGTTCAAGCAGTCCGAGCGGGGCAAGGCCTACGGCATGGTCCGCGGCATCGGCGGCGGCGTCGGCATCCTCATCGGCCCTGCCATCGGCCTGTTCGGATCGAATCCCGAGGGATGGCGCTACGCCCTGTGGACGATGGGCGCCATCTCGATCGTCTCGGGCCTGCTGATCCTGCTGTGGGTGCCCAAGCCGGCCGTGAAGTCCGTGAGCGTCACCGACGACCCGGAGTCCGGCACCTTCCGCCTGCGCGACGTGGGCCAGCTGTTCAGGATCCCCACCATCTGGATGATCGTCGTCATGCTGCCGTTCATCACGTCGCTGATCCTGCTGAGCTTCTACACCCAGTTCCTCGTCGACGTGCGCGGGATGGGCGTGCCCGAGGCGGCGCTGGTGATGGCCGTGTTCTCGCTGGGATCGATGTTCTCCGCGTTCCTGGGCGGGTTCCTCGGCGACCTGGTGACCGCGCGCTTCGGCTACAAGGGCCGCATCATGCTGATGCAGGTCTACCTGGTGTGCTTCGCCGGCACGATCTTCCTCGCCACGCAGATCGACTCGACCAGCCGGGTGTTCATCTATGCGGCGACCTTCGTGATGGGGCTCGTGTTCTCGATCGGCTTCTCCGGCTGCGTGCTGCCGATCGTCTCGACCGTGGTCCCCAAGAAGCTCGGCGCCTCGGCCTTCGCCTTCCTGTTCTCGTTCGTCCAGGGCGGCATCACCGCGATCCTCTCGATCAACATCGGCATCATCGCCGACGTCTTCGGCGACCTCCAGGTCACCTTCCTCTGGTTCTGCGTCGTCCCCTACCTGATCAACGCCGTGATCTGGTGCGGCTTCTACTTCTGCTACCCGCGGGACGCCGCCCGGCAGGCCGAGCGCGAGCGGCGCGAGGCCGAGGCGCTGGCCGCCCGGGGCACCGCGGGCGGCGAGCCCGGGCCCAGCGAGCAGCCGCTCGGCGTCTGACCCGGCCGGTCGCGCACCCCGCGCCCCGGCCTACCCTGGGCCCATGGCAGCAGCCCGCAGCGGGCCGACGACCCCCGCGCATGTGAGCGCCCTCCTGGACCGGATCCGGTACGAGGAGGGCGCTTCGCGCGTCCTCGTCTCCCGCGCCGCCCGTCCGACGCGCCTGGGCCGGGGTTGGGACAACAGCCAGTGGCACGTCGGGGACCTCGAGGACGGCACGCGCGTGGTGCTGCGGGTGCCGGAGCGGGAGATCGCCCGCGAGATCCTCCAGCACGAGATCGCCCTGCTGGGGAATGCGGACGCCCTGCCGGGCACCCTTCCGTTCTCCCGCCCTCGTCTGCTGGGCCAGGCCCCGGCCGATGCGCCGGGCGGGCCCGCGGCGCTGCTCACGTGGATCGAGGGCGATGTGGTCGCGGAGCTCGTGCGGAGCGCGCCGGGCACCGCGCCGCGGCTCGCCGAGCTGCTGGCGATCTCCCTCGCCGCGCTGCATCGGACGGCGCCGACGGGGCATCCCCGCGGGCGCGTGCGGGGCGTGCCCCTCGAGCGGCGCAGCGCGGCCGTCGCCGAGGAGAGGTCGCTCCTGGATCGGCCGACGGGGGAGAGGGTGCGCGCCGCGTGGGAGCAGGGCCTGGACGCGGATGTCTGGGACGGCCCCGACCTGCTGCTGCACGGCGATCCGCATCCGGGGAACCTGGTGGTGCCCGCGGAGGGATCCTCGCGCGATGGCGCGACCCGGCTCGGTCTCATCGACTGGGGCGACACCTGCGCCGGCGATCCCGCGAGCGATCTCGGGGCGATCTTCCACCTCGATCCCTCGGGCGGCGCCATCCGCACCTATCTGCGGCGTGCGGCCTGGGCGCGGGAGGCGGATGCGCGTGCCCGGGACGCGCTCGTGCTGCGCGCCCGGGCGTGGGCCGCACGATTCGCCTCGGCGATGCTCTCCCACCCGGCGCATGCGGAGGAGACCACTCACGCCGCCCTCGAGCACAGCGCCCGGCGGATGCTCGACGCGCTCAGCAGACCTCGGTCGCGCCGCGCGCGGTGACGAAGGCCTGGACGCAGGTCTCGATGTCCTCGGGGGAGTGCGCCGCGGAGAGCTGCACGCGGATGCGCGCACGGTCCTTGGGCACGACGGGGTAGGAGAAGGCGGTGACGTAGACGCCCTGCGAGAGCATGGCGTCGGCGATCTTCGCCGCGCGCCGCGCGTCGCCGAACATCACGGGGATGATCGCGTGCTCGCCGTCCAGCAGCTCGAAGCCCTCCTCGACCATGCGGCGCCGGAACAGGGAGGCGCCCTCGAACAGCTTCTCGCGCAGGTCCGCACTGCCCTCGACGAGGTCCAGGGCGGTGAGGGTGGCGGCGACGATCGCGGGCGCGAGCGAGTTGGAGAACAGGTAGGGGCGGGCCCGCTGGCGCAGCAGGTCCACGATCTCGGCGCGGCCGGAGACGTAGCCGCCGCTGGCGCCGCCGAGCGCCTTGCCGAAGGTGCCGGTATAGATGTCGACGCGATCGGAGACCCCGAAGTGCTCGGGGGTGCCGGCGCCCGTGTCGCCCATGAAGCCGACGGCGTGGGAGTCGTCGACCAGGACGAGAGCGCCGTACTCGTCGGCCAGGTCGCAGATGCGATCGAGCGGCGCGAGGTACCCGTCCATCGAGAACACGCCGTCGGTGACGATGATCGTGCGGCGAGCGGGAGCTCCGTCGTTCTGCGTCCGGGTGGCCTCGAGCTGGGCGCGCAGATCGTCCATGTCGGCGTTGCGGTAGCGGTAGCGGGAGGCCTTGGACAGCCGGATGCCGTCGATGAGGGAGGCGTGGTTCAGCGCGTCGGAGATGATCGCGTCGCCCGCGCCGAACAGGGACTCGAAGACGCCGCCGTTGGCGTCGAAGCACGAGGAGAACAGGATCGTCGCCTCGGTGCCCAGGAACTCGCTGACCTTCTGCTCGAGCTCGAGATGCAGGTCCCCGGTGCCGCAGATGAAGCGCACCGAGGCCATGCCGAACCCGCGCTCGTCCAGCGCCTTCTTCGCGGCCTCGATGAGCCGCGGGTCGTCGGCCAGGCCCAGGTAGTTGTTCGCGCAGAAGTTCAGCACCTCCGCCGGGGCGTCGCCGAAGGCCGCGGCCTCGACGTGCGCTGACTGCGGGGTCGAGATCGTGCGCTCGTTCTTGAAGGTGCCCGCCTCGCGGATCTCCTCGAGCTCGGCGGCCAGCTGGCCCTTCACGTCGGCGTACATCAGGGGTGCCTCCTCAGGCGGGCGATGATCGGTGCGGTGCGGTGCGGTGAAGTGCGATGGAGCAGGGCGGGTCAGGAGCCGTCGAACACGGTCCAGTCCAGCACGACCTTGCCGCCGCTGCCCGAGCGCGCGATCTCGAAGGCGCGCTCCCACGCGGTCGCGGGAAGCACGTCGGTGACGGTCGCGCGGATCCGCTCGCGCAGCAGGGGGCTCGTGGAGATCATCGCGCTCATCGCGTTCCAGGTCTCGAACATCTCGCGTCCGTAGATCCCCTGCAGGGTGAGCATGTGGGTGATGACCGTGGTCCAGTCCAGCTCGAAGTGCCGTGCGGGCAGGCCCAGCAGGGCGATCTTCCCGCCGTGGTTCATGTTCGTGATCATCTCCTGCAGGGCGCTGGGCTGCCCGGAGATCTCCAGACCCACGTCGAAGCCCTCCTTCATGCCGAGCTCGCGCTGCACGTCCGTGATCCGGCGCTCGCCGACGTTGACGGCGAGGTCGACCCCCGCGGCGCGTGCCATCTGCAGCCGGTGCTCGTGCACGTCCGTGATGGCGACGAAGCGCGCTCCCGCGTGGCGGGCCACGGCGGCGGCCATGAGGCCGATCGGACCGGCGCCGGTGATCAGCACGTCCTCGCCCACCAGCGGGAACTTCAGGGCCGTGTGCACGGCGTTCCCGAAGGGATCGAACACGGCGCCGAGCTCGGGGCTGATCAACTCCTCGCGGCCCTCGTGCTCGTGCACCCAGACGTTCTGGTGGGGGATGACGACCTGCTCGGCGAAGGCGCCGTCGCGCTGCACGCCGACGCTGCGTGTGCGGATGCACATCTGGCGCCGGCCCGCGCGGCAGTTGCGGCAGACCCCGCACACCACGTGGCCCTCGCCGGAGACGCGGTCGCCCACGCGCACGTCGGGGACCTCGGAGCCGATCTCGACGACCTCCCCGTAGAACTCGTGCCCCGGGGTGAAGGGGACCGTGTCGCACATGGCCTCGGCGGAGGAGTCCCAGGCGAGAAGATGCAGGTCGGTGCCGCAGAGCCCTGCCCGCAGCACCCTGATGCGCACGTCCCAGGGGCCGATCGCGGGGACGGGCACCTCGGTGAGCTCGAGCCCCGGTCCCGGCGCCGTCTTGCGCAGGGCGCGCATCGTCTCTGTCATCCCCGTGTCTCCTCCTCGAGAGCCGTCGCCCGTCACCTTATCCGCCCCTGCGCAGGTGTGCGCGTTCAGCGCGAGAACGCGCACGGATGCCGAGGGGCGGCGGCAGTGCCCGGCCCCGCGGGCGGGCACCGGGAATCGGGGCGACCCCGACGCCTCCGAACGCCTAGCATGTCCCATCATGAGCGCGCGCCCGAGCACCACCGAGACCCACCCCGAGGCACCGCAGCTCGCGATCACCTACCCGGGCGAGCTGCCCGTCTCCCAGCAGCGCGAGGAGATCCTCACCGCGCTGCGCGAGAACCAGGTCGTCGTCATCGCCGGCGAGACCGGATCCGGCAAGACCACGCAGATCCCCAAGATGCTCCTCGAGCTCGGCTTCGGCGGGAACGGAAAGGTCATCGGCCACACGCAGCCGCGACGGCTCGCCGCGCGCAGCGTCGCGAGCCGCATCGCCTCCGAGCTGGGGGAGAAGCTCGGCGAGGGGACCGTCGGCTACCAGGTGCGCTTCACCAAGGAGGTCGCCCGCGGCGCCCGGCTGAAGCTGATGACCGACGGCATCCTGCTGGCCGAGCTCGGTTCGGACCGCCTGCTGCGGCGCTACGACGCGATCATCATCGACGAGGCCCACGAGCGCTCGCTGAACATCGACGTCATCCTCGGCTACCTCCGGCAGATCCTTCCGCAGCGCCCCGACCTCAAGGTCGTCATCACCTCGGCGACCATCGACCCCGAGCGCTTCGCCCAGCACTTCGCCACCAGCGGGGCCGACGGCGCGATGCACCCGGCGCCCGTCCTCGAGGTCTCCGGGCGCACCTATCCGGTTGAGGTCCGCTACCGGCCGCTCGTGATCGACGCGGAGGTCGCCGCCGAGGAGGCCTCGGAGGCCGACGAGCTCGAGGACATCCACTCCATCGAGCGCGACCTCGACGAGGCGATCATCGACGCGGTCGACGAGCTCGCCGCCGAGGGGCCGGGCGACATGCTCGTCTTCCTGCCCGGCGAGCGCGAGATCCGCGAGATCCGCGACAGCCTCGAGCAGCACCTGGGCTCGGGAGGCCGGGGCCGTCTGCCCACCGAGGTGCTGCCGCTGTTCGGCCGGCTCTCCGCGAACGACCAGCAGCGGATCTTCTCGCCGCGCCCCGCGGGCACGCACCGCCGGATCATCCTGTCGACCAACGTCGCCGAGACCTCGCTCACCGTCCCCGGCATCACCTACGTGATCGACTCGGGCCTCGCCCGCATCTCCCGCTACTCCCAGCGCACCAAGGTGCAGCGCCTTCCGATCGAGCCGATCTCCCAGGCCAGCGCGAACCAGCGGTCGGGCCGCTCGGGCCGCACCCATCCCGGCATCGCGATCCGTCTCTTCTCCCGCGAGGACTTCGAGACCCGCCCGGAGTTCACCGAGCCCGAGATCCTGCGCACCAACCTCGCCTCCGTCGTCCTGCTGATGACCTCCCTCGGGCTCGGGGACGTGGAGTCCTTCCCGTTCGTGGAGCCCCCTGCCACGCGCGCCGTGACCGACGGCGTGCGCCTGCTCGAGGAGCTGCGCGCCATCGAGACCGACCCGAAGGCGCCGGGAGGACGGCGCCTGACGGACATCGGCCGGCTGCTCGCGCGCTTCCCGCTGGACCCCCGGATGGCGCGCATGCTCATCGAGGCCGACCGCCTCGGCGCGCTGCGCGAGGTCCTCGTGATCGTCGCAGGGCTCTCCATCCAGGATCCGCGCGAGCGTCCGCTCGGCTTCGAGCAGCAGGCCAAGGAGAAGCACAGGCGCTTCGAGGACGAGACCAGCGACTTCCTGGGCCTGCTGAACCTCTGGAACCACCTCCAGGAGCGGCGCAAGGAGCTCTCGGGCAGCGCGTTCCGCCGCGAGGTCCGCGGCGAATACCTCCACTACCTGCGCATCCGCGAATGGTGGGACCTGCACTCCCAGCTGAAGGACATGGCGAAGGACGCCGATCTCCACCTCAACAAGAGCGAGGCCGATCCCGCGCGCATCCACCAGGCGCTGCTCGCGGGGCTGCTCTCCCACGTCGGCCTCTACGACGACCGCAGCCGCGAGTACTCCGGCGCCCGGGGCGCGCGGTTCGCGCTCTGGCCCGGATCCGCCCTCGCCAGGAAGCGCCCCGAGCTCGTCATGGTCGCCGAGCTCGTCGAGACGTCCCGGCTCTGGGGACGCACCGCCGCGAGGATCGACGCCGCCTGGGCCGAGGAGATCGGCGCGCACGTGGTGCGCCGCTCCCACTCCGAGCCCTACTGGTCCTCCAAGCAGGCCTCCGCGATGGCGCACGAGAAGGTCACCCTCTACGGGGTGCCCATCGTCGCCGACCACGTGGTGCCCTTCGGCCGGGTGGACCCCGAGCTCGCCCGGGACATCTTCCTGCAGAACGCCCTCGTCGAGGGGGACTGGCGGACCCGCCACCATTTCTTCCGCGACAACCGGGCGCTCATCGAGAGGCTCGAGGAGCTCGAGGCGAAGACCCGTCGGCGCGACCTCCTCATCGGCGACGAGCAGGTCTTCGCGTTCTACGACGCGCGCATCCCTGCCGACGTCGTCTCCGGCCGCCACTTCGACGCCTGGTGGAAGAAGCAGCGGCACATCACCCCCGACCTGCTCACGCTCACCGAGGACGACCTGCTCGCGGCCGACGAGTCCGTCACCGCCGCGATCCAGGCCGATTTCCCCGACACCTGGGTGCAGGGGGACCTCACGCTGCCGCTCAGCTACTCCTTCGGGGACGTGGGTGCGCGCGGCAGCGACGGCGTCACCGCGACGATCCCCCTCGCGGTCCTCAACCGCGTCACCCCGCGCGGCTTCGATTGGCTGGTCCCGGGGATGCGCGAGGAGCTCGTCACCGAGCTCATCCGCTCCCTGCCCAAGCCCCTGCGCCGCCACCTGGTCCCCGCCCCCGAGCGCGCGAAGGCGGTCGCGGCGACCCTCCACGACGACGACCCGGACGCCGGCGAGGCGTTCGTCGAGGCGGCGGCCGACGAGCTCGTCGCCCTCCCCGGCGTCCCGCAGGACCTCGAGCTGTACGGCCCCGAGTTCGACCTCGCCCGCATCCCCTCCCACCTGCGCATGCACTTCCGGGTGGTCGACGCGAAGGGTCGGGAGATCGGCGCGGGCGACGACCTCGGCGCGCTCCAGAAGCGCCTGAAGACGCGCATGGACGCCTCGGTCACCACGCAGGGCGAGGACCTCGCCCGTCGCGACCTCCCAGCCTTCCCCGAGGCGGGCGTCCCTGCGGTGCATCGCAGCCGCGTCGGCGGTCTCGAGGTGACCGGGTATCCGGCGCTGGTCGCCGTGCGCGGGGCCGACGGGCAGGTCGAGCGGGTGGACCTGAAGGTGCTCGCGACCGCCGAGGAGCAGGCGAGCGCGCACCCCGAGGGCGTGATCGCGCTCGTGGACCGCGAGCTGCACCCGGACCTCGCGTCCGTGCTGAACGCGCTGCCGAACCCCACGAAGCTCGCCGTCGCGCAGTCCCCGTACCCCTCGAGCGCTGCCCTCCTGGCCGACGCGTCCGCGGCCGCGACCGCTCATCTGGTGGGCGACGCGGGCTCCGTGCGCACGCGCGAGCAGTTCGACGCGGCGCTCGCGCGCGTGCGCACGGACCACGACCGGGTCGCGGCGCAGGCCGTGCGCGACGCGGCCGCGGCCCTCGCCGCCCACGCGAAGCTCGCGAAGTCGCTCGGCCGCGTCTCCTCGCTGACGATCCTCCAGCAGCTCACCGAGATCCGCGAGCACGCCGCGGGCCTGGTGGGGGAGCGCTTCGTCTCCCGCACGGGGGTCGAGCACCTGGGCGACCTGGTGCGCTACCTGCGCGCCGACGGGATCCGGCTGGAGAAGCTCGAGGAGAACCCTCCGCGCGACGCGAAGCTCGCCTGGCAGGTCCACGACGTCGAGCAGCTGTGGGAGCGCGCCCGCGCGAAGCTCTCCCGCTCGCGCGCCGCCCAGGAGGACGCGACGCGCATCCCCTGGCTGCTCGAGGAGTACCGGGTGAGCCTGTTCGCCCAGACCCTGGGCACCCGCGAGACCGTCTCCGACAAGCGCCTCCGCACGGCGATCGCGGCGCTCTCGGCCTGAGCCGGCGCCGCGGGACGTGACACACGCCCCCTGATCCGTGTGCTCGGAGCCACCTCCGTCGATCGCATACGCAACTTTTGCGTTCGCCGTGGTGAGCGCACTGCGGAGGATCCCGGAGGGCGCTGGGCGGCGTCTGAACGCCCGCTCGACCGGTCACGATGAGGTCACGGAGGCTCTGCGGGCGCCGGGTCAAGGAGTTCATGCCCGCGCAAAGAACCGCGGTCGGACTCGGGCGAACCGGACAGATGCCCTGTTCACAGCGCTTCGTGCGCTCGCTAGCGTCATCGGCGTCCTTCCGGATCCCGGAACCACAGACCTCGAAGGTGCCTCGCATGACCCTCTCCCGCCGCCGCCTGCTCCTCGCCGGGACCATCGGACTGACCGCCCTCGCCACGGCCGCCCCGGCCATGGCCGCCGACGCCGACTCCGACGACTGGACCGAGTCGTTCATGACGCGCGCCGAGACCCGCGAGGGCTTCGCGCTGGACGCGATGGACGACTGGCAGGTCGAGAACGCGCGCTTCATCATCGCCGTCTGCAAGGGCCATGACATCAGCGCCCACGGCACCCAGATCGTGCTCGCGACCGCGATCGTCGAGGCGTGGCTGTACAACTACCAGCCGGCCGTCGACCTCGACTCCGGCGGTCTCTTCCAGCAGCGTCCCTCGGCGGGATGGGGCACCGAGTCCGAGGTGCGCCACAAGAAGAAGGCGATCGACGCGTTCCTCGGCCTCGGCGACCACTCGAGCGCCCCGGGCCTCCTCGACGTCGCCCCCGACTACGACGACTGGGATCTCGGCGAGGCCGCCCAGGCCGTCCAGCAGTCCGCCTACCCCGACCGCTACGCCGAGCAGGCGAGCGCCGCGGAGACCCTGTGGGAGCGCTACTCCGACGAGGTGAAGTCCTTCACGGACTGAGCCGTCGACCGCCCGTCGGTCGGTGGATGAGCCGCCTCCGTACGGGCGGACGGACACGGCGGGGATCCGTCCAGGGCGCGCCGCGCCGAGGCGTCCCGCAGCGGCGGCCCGCGACGTTACGATGAGCCGCATGTCACCGGCGCCATCAGTCAGCTACTCCATCACGATCCGTCTCGAGTTCGCCGCCCACTCCGCGGCGGTCAGCGACATCACCGGGACCATCGAGGCGCACCGCGCCCTGGTCACCGCGCTCGATGTCTCCGCCTCCGGGCCCGAGCGGATGCGCGCGGACCTCACCGTCCTCACCGCGGACAACGACCACGCCATGGAGGTGGTCGAGGCCCTCAAGGACCTCGAGGGGGTCGAGCTCGGCAAGGTCTCCGATCGCACGTTCCTCGCGCACCTGGGCGGCAAGCTCACCGTCGAGTCGAAGGTCCCGATCCGCCACCGCGACGACCTCTCGATGGTCTACACCCCGGGCGTCGCGCGCGTCGTGAAGGCGATCGCCGAGCACCCCGAGGACGCCCGCAGCCTCACCATCAAGCGCAACACCGTCGCCGTCGTCTCCGACGGCTCCGCGATCCTGGGCCTGGGCGACCTGGGTCCGCTCGCCGCGATGCCCGTCATGGAGGGCAAGGCCGCCCTCTTCAAGCGCTTCGCGGACATCGACGCGTTCCCGATCTGCCTGGACGCGCACTCCGTCGAGGACATCGTGTCCCACGTGAAGGCGATCGCCCCGGTCTTCGCCGGCATCAACCTCGAGGACATCTCGGCCCCGCGCTGCTTCGAGATCGAGGACCGCCTGCGCCAGGAGCTCGACATCCCCGTCTTCCACGACGACCAGCACGGCACGGCGATCGTCGTGGTCGCCGCGCTGCGCAACGCCCTGCGCGTGGTCGGCAAGAGCATCGCCGACGTGCGCATCGTGCTCTCGGGCGCGGGCGCCGCGGGCACCGCGATCCTGCGCCTGCTGCGCGCCGCGGGCGCCCGCGACGTGGTCGTCACCGACATCGACGGCATCGTCCACGAGGGGCGGGAGAACCTCGAGGGCCGCCTGCCCTGGATCGCCGAGGTCACCAACCCGCGCCAGCTCACCGGCGCGCTCAGCGACGCCATCACCGGGGCCGACGTGTTCATCGGCGTGAGCGCCGGGAACATCCTCACCGCCGACGACGTCTCCCGCATGGCGGACCGCTCGATCGTGTTCGCGATGGCGAACCCGACCCCGGAGATCGATCCGGCCGAGGCCGCGAAGCACGCGGAGGTCGTCGCGACCGGCCGCAGCGACTTCGCCAACCAGATCAACAACGTCCTGGCCTTCCCCGGGGTGTTCCGCGGACTGCTCGATGCGCGCGCCACGAACGTCTCGGACCGGATGCTGCTCGCGGCCTCGAAGGCCCTGGCCGACGTGGTCTCCTCCGAGGAGCTGAACCCCACCTACATCGTGCCGAGCGTCTTCAACGAGGGCGTCACCAAGGCGGTGGCCGCGGCCGTGGAGCACGTCGCCCGCGAGGAGGCCGGCACCGTGGACACGATCACCGGGGCGATCCCCGCGGTCTACGCCGAGGAGATCCACCTCTGAGCCGAGGGCCCGCGGCCCCGTGCCCTCCCGGGCGCGCGGCCCGCACGGTCCCTCCGCCCCGTGAAAGCACCAAGTTCACCGAAAACGGGTGACACGCGGAGGTAACTTCACTACCCTCGAGGGATGTTCCCTGCGTCACACCAGAGGGTGTCGGGGCTCGACGTCCTGATCGCGGACCCCGGGAGGCTCGAGGCCGAGCTCCCGGGGTGCGCGCGTCCCGGCCTGCTGACGAACTTCGCAGCCACGACGTCCGAGCTGCGGCGCGGCGTCGATGCGCTCGTGGAGGCGGGCATCCGTCCGCACTGCCTGATCGCCCCCGAGCACGGGTACTGGGGCAGTGAGCAGGCGGGGGAGGGCGGCGCCGACCAGCGGGATCCCGCGACCGGCATCCCGGTGCTCTCCTCCTACGGGGTGCACGGCGAGGATCTGGTCGCCCTGCTCGAGCGCAGCGGGATCGACGGACTGCTCGTGGACCTGCAGGACATCGGCTGTCGCTTCTTTACCTATCCCTGGTCGATGGTCGACGCCATGCAGGCGTGCGCCCGCCTCGGCCTGCCGGTGCACGTCCTGGACCGCTCGGCCCCGCTGCCCGCCGCACCCCTGGGCCCCGGTCTCGACCCCGCCTGCGCGAGCTTCGTGGGGCGCATGAACATCCCCCTGCGCCACGGCGGCCGTCTGGGCGACGTGGCACGTCACGCCGCGGCCCACCACCTCGAGGACCCTCTCGACCTCTCCATCACCCCTGCACCGGGGACCGACGGCTCCGCCCGCTGGGTGCCGCCCTCCCCGAACATGCCGACCCCCACCGCGCTCGCCCTCTACCCGGGCACGTGCCTCGTCGAGGGCACCACCTGGAGCGAGGGCCGCGGGACCACGACCCCCTTCGAGGTGCTCGGCGCACCATGGGCCGACCGCCGCTTCGCGGACGCCCTGCGCGAGCTCGAGCTGCCCGGCGTCCTCGTGCGCGAGGTCCAGGTGCGCGCCACGCACGGGGACTTCGCCGGCCGGATCCTCCACGGTGTCCAACTCCACCTCGCCGACGATCCCGCCGCGCTCGTCGGCGGCGCTCCCGACGACAGCGGGACCGCGACGAGCGGCGGCTTCGACCCGATCCGCATCGGGCACGGCGTGCTCGCGGTCATGCGCGCCCAGCACGCCGGCGGGGAGTTCTGGCGCCGCAACGCCCCGGAGCGCCCTCCCTTCATCGATCTGCTCTGGGGCTCGAGCGCACTGCGCGAGGGGGTCGACGACGGCGCCGATCTCGCCGAGATCCTCGCCGCCTCGCCCGTTCCAGAGCTCCTCGACAGGGACGGTGCGACCGCATGACGAGGACGGCGGGGACGGCGGGCCCGGCGGGGCCGACGAGCGGGGTCATCCGCGTGCGCGAGGAGCTGCGCCCCGGGGATCTCCCGGCGCTCGCCGCGCTCACCACGGGCACCGCGCGACCCCTCACCGCGCAGGAGCTCACGCAGCTCGTGCTCGCCGACCCCGATCCGCGGAGCTCGATCGTGCTGGTCGCCGAGGACGCTGAGAACACCGGGGGCACCGAGGAGGCGGCGGGACGCGCAGGGGATCCGGCACCGGTGGGCTTCGCGCACATCGCAACGCAGGACGGCGCGGCGTACCTGGTCAGCGGCGCGGTGCACCCCGCGCACCGCCGCCGGGGCATCGGCACCCTCCTGCTCGACGCGGCGCTCGCGCACGCACGCCGGTGGGGCGCCGAGAGCCTCGTGATCAGCGGACGACCGAGGGGCTACGCGGCTCCCGGCATCGACGAGGCCGCCGACCCCGGCACCGCCGCCTTCCTCCGCGCCCGCGGAGCGCACGAGGTGGGGAGCGCGCTCGCCATGGAGCGCGAGCTCACGGGTCCTGCGGAGGGGACCCCGGCCGGCGGCGCCCACCCTCCCGATGTCCGGATCGCTCCGTGCGCCCCCGAGGAGGTGCCCGGGATGCTCGCCGCCGTGCGCCTCCACCTGTCCGAGGACTGGGCGCAGCTTCTCGGCGCCCACGTCGCGCACCGCGCGGAGGAGGAGTCTCGAGGGCACCATCCGGCGGACGGGCCGGCGGGCACGATCCTGCTCGCCCGTGACGCGACGGGGTCCGCGGCGGAGCCCGTGGGGGAGGTCCTCGGCATCGCCGCCTGGGACATCGTCGGCGCGGATCCCGAGCGCTTCGGTCCCATCGGCGTGCTGCCCAACGCCCGCGGACGCGGGGTCGGCGGCGCCCTGCTCGACGCCGCCCTGGTGCGCATGGCGCACGCGGGCGCCCGCCGCGCCTGGTTCCAGTGGACCTCGACGAGCGGTCCCGCCCACCGCATGTACCTCTCGCGGGGCTTCCGTCCGCTCGCGACCACCACGCCCTTCGAGCTCCCCGTCCGCCCCGATGCAACTCCGATCCAGGCAGACCCGATCCCGGCAGTCCCGATCCCGAAGGAGAGGTCGCGCCCATGACCGCCCCGTGCCCGCCCCCGTCGTCCCCGCGTCCCGCGCGCCGCACCGTGCTCGGCGCGGCGGTCGGCGCCGCCGGCCTCACCGCCGTCGGGCTCTCCTCGTGCGGCCCCGCCGCGCAGGACTCCGAGAACCCGCCGCTGCGCATCCACGCGAACGACGTGACCGTCTACCAGCCGAACTTCAACCCCTACTCGCCCACGGCCCTGCAGGGCGCGAGCGGGCTCATCTTCGAGCCGCTCATGGTGTACACGGCCATGGACCCCGAGAAGCCCGTGCCGTGGGTCGCCGAGAAGATCACCTTCGGCGAGGACGGCACGAGCGCGGAGATCCTCGTGCGCGAGGGCATCGTGTTCACCGACGACCATCCGCTGACCGCGGAGGACGTCGAGTACTCCCTGCTCATGCTCCGCGACAAGCCCGCGACCAACGGCTCCGCGCTGCCGATCAAGGATGCGAAGCGCACGGGGGAGCGCACCGTGGAGGTCTCCTTCGACGGGCCCTCGTTCGCGCACGCGCCGACGCTGGGCGGCTCCTACGTCGTCCCCAAGCACATCTTCGAGACCCTCGACGTCGAGAAGGACGCGATCGCCGAGCCCGTCGGCTCCGGTCCGTACATGCTCGATCGCTTCTCCGACCAGCTCTACACCTTCCGCCGCAACGAGAAGCACTGGGCGGTCGAGGACTTCGAGGTCCCCGAGCTCTACTACCCCTCGTACTCCACGGAGACCTTCAACACCGCGCTGCAGGCCGGCGAGATCGACTGGTCCGGCGGGTTCGTCGCCAACGTCGACAAGATCTTCGTCGCGAAGGATCCCGAGCACCGCGGCTACTACTACCCGGGCCTGGGCGTCGTGAACCTGACCTTCAACCTCGAGAAGGACCTCTGGCAGGACCTCGAGCTGCGCCGCGGCATCTCGCTCGCGATCGACCGGAAGCAGATCGCGGACATCGCGATGCTGGGCTACGTGGGCCCGCCCCATCCCACCGGTCTGCCGCGACCCACCTTCGAGCAGTACATCGCGAAGAGGTACCAGGGGAAGGAGTTCGAGTTCGACCCCGACAAGGCGGAGAAGGTCCTGGACGACGCCGGCTACCGGCGCGGCCCGGACGGCGTGCGCGCCGCCGAGGACGGCACCAAGCTCGAGTTCCCGCTGCAGATCCCCTCGGGCTTCGTCGACTGGGTGAGCGTCACCCAGGTGTTGAACGAGCAGCTGCAGAAGATCGGTGTCCGCTTCACCCCGCAGGGCGTCTCGATGGAGTCCTGGACGGAGAAGCGCAACGCCGGGAGCTTCGACGTCACCCTCTCCACGGTGTCCGCCGGCGCCAGTCCCTGGTTCATGTACCGCTCGATGCTCTCGAGCGAGCACCGGAGCAAGGACGGCACCGTGCTCGCGAACTTCCAGCGCTGGTACGACGACGACACCGACGATCTGCTGAACGCGTTCACCGCGACCGACGACGAGGCCGAGCAGCAGCGTTGCATCGACGGCCTCGAGGACATCGTCGTCGAGAAGCTTCCCGCACTCGCCCTGGTCACCGCCCCGAACTGGTTCAACTACAGCACCGAGTTCTGGTCCGGATTCCCCGATCCCGACCATCCCTACGCGCTCGGCGCCCCCTACAGCCCGATCGACAGGATCCTGGTGCTGCGCGAGCTCACCCGGACCACCGACTGACGGAGGATGCGATGAAGTACCTCGCGCGCAAGATCGGGCTCTACGTGTTCATCGCGTGGGCGGCCCTCACCCTGAACTTCCTCATCCCGCGGCTCATGCCCGGCGATCCCGTGACCCTGCTGCTGGAGAGCTCCCAGGGGGCGATCGATCCCGAGGCCAAGAAGGCGATCGCCGAGGCCTACGGGGTCAGCGACGACCCCCTCCCGGTCCAGTACCTCGACTACTTGAAGGACCTGCTGCACGGGGATCTGGGCACCTCCATCAGCCACTTCCCGGTGCCCGTCATCGACATCATCTCCGGGGCGCTGCCGTGGACCCTCGGGCTCGTGGGCGTGGCGACGATCGTGAGCTTCCTGCTGGGCACCGCACTGGGCGTGCTCCTCGCATGGCGCCGCGGCACCTGGTCGGACCATGTGCTGCCGGCGCTGACCTTCCTCAACGCCATCCCGTACTTCTGGATGGCGCTGATCCTGGTGCTCGTGCTCTCGGTCCATCTGAGCCTGTTCCCCAACGCCGGCGGCTACGAGAGGATCCTCTTCCCCGGCTGGACCCCGGAGTTCATCGGCTCGGTCCTCTACCACGCCCTGCTCCCGGCGATCACGATCGTCATCGGCTCCTTCGCCGGCTGGGTGCTCTCGATGCGCAACATGACCGTGACCGTCATGGGCGAGGACTACGTGTCCCTCGCGGAGGCCAAGGGCCTGCCGCCGCGGCGGGTGCTCGTCACCTATGCCGCCCGCAACGCGATCCTGCCCTCGATCACCGGCTTCGCCCTCTCGCTGGGGGCGGTCGTCGGCGGCTCCATGCTCACCGAGGTCATCTTCAACTATCCGGGCGTCGGATACACCCTGTTCAGCGCCGTGCAGGCCCAGGACTTCCCGCTCATGCAGGGCCTGTTCCTCATCATCTCCCTCGCGGTCATCGCCGCGAACCTCGTGGCCGACGTGGCCTACGTGTTCCTGGACCCGCGAACCCGGCAGGGGGCCTGACCCATGTCCACCACGAGTACCTCCCTCACCCGCCTCATGCCCCGCAGCGGCAAGGTCCGCGCCGGGATCCTCATCGTCGTGGTGTTCGTGCTGATCGCCGTGATCGGCCCGCTCACCGCCCGCTTCTCCCCGCAGGCGACCTCCTTCGACCTGCTGCGCCCGCCCTCGGCCGAGCACTGGATGGGCACCACCCAGACCGGCCAGGACGTCTTCGCGCAGTTCGTCACCGGAGCGCGCGTCTCCCTGCTCGTGGGCCTCGTCGCGGGCGTCGTCTCCCAGGTGTTCTCGGTGATCATCGGCCTGCTCGGCGGGTACCTGCGCGGGGTCGCCGACGACCTCCTGTACATCCTCACCGCGGTGTTCCTGGTGATCCCGGGCATGCCGCTGCTGATCGTCCTCACCGGCTACCTGCCCAGCCGCGGCATGTTCGCGATCGCGGTGGTCATCGCGATCACCTCGTGGGCGGGCTCGGCGCGCGTCATCCGCGCGCAGACGATGTCCCTGCGCGGCCGGGAGTTCGTCGAGGCGGCCCGCGCGAGCGGGGAGTCCCGCACCCGGATCATGTTCGCCGAGGTGCTGCCGAACATGCTCCCGCTGGTCGCCTCCGGCTTCCTGTTCTCGGTGATCGGCGGCATCCTCTCCGAGGCGGGCCTGTCGTTCCTGGGCCTCGGCTCGCTGACCACGGTCTCCTGGGGATCGATGCTCTACTTCGCCCAGAGCGGGCAGGCGCTGCTCTCGGGCGCCTGGTGGTGGTACGTCCCGCCGGGCCTCGCGATCGCCGTGATCGGCGCGGGCCTCGCGCTCATCAACTTCGGCATCGACGAGTACGCGAACCCGCGGCTGCGCACGGGCTCCTCCCGCCGCCGCGCCGTGCGCGGATCGCTCGCCGCGGGCGGCGATGCCACCACGGCCGACGCCGCCGCCGGCGGGGCCGCGGTCAGCGCGGGGCCGACGGGGCCCGCGGCGCCGTCGGCCCCTGCGCGGGCGACGGGCGCCGCGCTCGCCGACACCGTGCCGGATGCCGATCCTGTGATCCGACCGTCGGACGTGCCCGGCGACCCCGTCATCGAGGCCGATCACCTGAGCGTCGACTACCCGACCGAGCACGGCACCGTGCACGCGGTCGACGACGTCACGCTCACCCTGCACCGCGGGGAGATCCTGGGTCTGGCGGGGGAGTCCGGCAGCGGCAAGTCGACGCTCACCAACGCCATCACCCGGATGCTGCGCCCGCCCGCGCGCATCGCCGCAGGATCGGTGACCTACACCGCCGCCGCCGGGGACAGGACGGATCTGCTCTCCCTGGACGCCCGCGGTCTGCGCGCGATCCGCTGGACGGAGATCGCCGTGGTCTTCCAGAGCGCCATGAACGCCCTGAACCCGGTGACCACGATCCACTCCCAGTTCGACGACGTGATCCGCGTGCACCGGCCCGACCTCGGCCCGGCCCGGCGCACCGAGCTCGCGCGCGAGCACCTGCGCCGCGTGGGCATCGACCCCGAGCGTCTGGGGGCCTACCCGCACGAGCTCTCGGGAGGGATGAAGCAGAGGGGCGCGATCGCGATCGCCCTGGTGCTCGAGCCGGACGTCATCTTCATGGACGAGCCGACCACGGCCCTGGACCTGCTGGTCCAGCGCGAGGTGCTCGACCAGATCGTGCGACTGCGCGAGGAGTACGGCTTCGCGATCGTCTTCACGACGCACGACCTCGCCCTGCTGCTGGAGATCTCCGACTCGATCGCCGTCATGCGCCGCGGGCACCTGGTCGAGTACGGGCCCGCGGCCGAGATCTACCGCGACGCCCGCCACCCGTACACCCGGAGTCTCCTGGACTCCCTCGAAGCCCTCGGGAGCCTCGCATGAGCATCGCCGCCGACCCCAGCACCCCCGACCCCAGCACCCCGGACACCCCCGCGCGCGGCGAGGTCGTCCTCGAGGGCAGGCACCTGGTCAAGGAGTACGGCGTGGGCGACCGCCGCGGGCTGCTGCGCCGCCGCCGCACCCTGCGCGCCGTCGACGACGTCTCCCTCGAGCTGCGCCGCGGACAGGTCACCGCGCTGGTGGGCCAGAGCGGCTCGGGCAAGTCCACGCTGGGCCGTCTGCTCGCGCGTCTGGTGCCGCTCACCGACGGGGAGATCCTGCTGCACGGGGAGCGGGTGGCCGGCGGATCGGGAGGAGCCGGAGGATCGGCCCGATCCGGAGGCGCCTCGCCGCGCGAGTACACCGGGCAGGTCCAGCTGACGCTCCAGGACCCGTTCGCCTCGCTCAACCCCCTGCGCCGGATCAGCTACATCCTGGGTCGCGCGGTGCGGCTGCACCAGGACGCGTCCGGGGCCGACGAGGTGCGCGAGCGCAGCGCGGCGCTGCTCTCGCGGGTGGGCCTCGAGCCCGCCGAGCACTACCTGGACCGCTTCCCGCACGAGCTCTCGGGCGGGGAGCGCCAGCGCGTCTCCTTCGCCCGCGCGCTCGCCGCCGGGCCGTCCGTGCTGCTGGCCGACGAGCCCGTCTCGATGCTCGACGTGACGATCCGCAAGGCCATGCTCGACCTCATCGACGACCTGCGGCGCGAGGAGGACCTCGCGGTCCTCTACATCACCCACGACCTGGGCAGCGCCCGCCGCTACTCGAGCGAGGTCCTGGTCATGCACGAGGGGCGCGTGGTCGAGCGCGGGGAGTCCGCGCAGGTCATCAGTGATCCGCAGGACGAGTACACGCGGCGTCTGCTCGCGGCCGCCCCGGATCCGCGGCGCTCCATCGGGACGCCCGGCGCCTGATCCTCTGCTCCGCGGTCCACGCGAGCACCCCGATCGCGATCCCGACGAGGTCGGCGAGGACGTCGCCCGGGTCGGCCGAGCGGTGGGGGAGCAGCGCGCCCTGGAGGACCTCGATGATCACGGCGTGGGCCGCGGCGGCGAGCACCACCCAGCCGATCGGGAAGCGCCGCGCGGGCGCGAGCAGACGGCCGAACGCCCAGACGGTGAGGGCGAAGACGCCCACGTGGTAGACCGTGTCGATCCGCACGGGGCCCGCTGGTCCGGTGTCGGGGACGCTGGGCAGGTAGAAGCCGATGTTCGCGAGGAGCGCGAGGCCCGCGACGAGCACGCGGACGCGGGAGGTCACGGGCGCGGCCCTGCCGACGCCGGTGCCGACGGCGATGTCGATGCCGGTGCGAAGGCGAGGCGCGCCATCTCGCGGCGCGCGCCGAGCACCTCGAAGCGCCCGCGCCGCGGGTGCACGCGGTTGGTGAGCAGCGCAGCGACGGTGCCCGTGGCGGGGTCTGCCCACAGGGCGGTGCCCGTGAACCCCGGATGCCCCAGCACGCCGGGCACGAGAGATCCGTCCGGGTGCTCCTGGCCGATCCTCACGCCGAGCCCCTGGCGCCACGGCGCACCCGTGGTGGCGGGGAGGGCGAGCTGGTCGCGTCCGATCTCGCGCCGCAGATCCTCCGGGAGCCGGGGCCCGGGCGCCGTGCCCGCGAGCACGCGCGCGATCGCGAGGGAGTCGTCGAGGGTCGCGAACAGCCCCGCGTTGCCCACGCCGCCGAGGGCCCAGGCGGTCTCGTCGTGCACCTCTCCGCGCACGAGCCCGCGGGGCGGATCCTCCTGGAACTCGGTCGCCGCCGCGCGGGCGCGCGCGTCATCGTCGGGCCGCCAGGTGGCGTCGGCCGCGCCGGCAGGGGCCAGCACGCGCTCGCGGGCGAGGGCCGGGAGGTCCTTCCCGCCGAGGCTCGCGAGGAGCTCGCCGAGAAGGATGAACCCGATGCACGAGTAGGCGTGGGCGGTGCCCGGAGCGGCGGCGAGCTCCGCGCGACCGATCTCCGCGAGGCGCTGCTCGCGCGTGCCGACGATGCGCCACAGCGGGATCGTGGGCGGCAGTCCCGCGGTGTGCGTGAGCAGATGGCGCACCGTGATCCGCGCGTCGGGCACGAAGGCCGGATCCAACAGGTCCGCGGCCCGGTCCTCGAGGTCCAGGGACCCGTCCGCGAGCAGGGTCGCGGCGGTGAGAGCGGTGACGACCTTGGTCACCGAGGCCATGTCGAAGAGCGTCCGGGGGCCGACGGGATCTACTGGGCCGGCGGGATCCACCGGGCCGACGGGGCCGGGCAGCAGCGACCCGTCGGCCGCGAAGCTCACGGCGGCCCCGCCGAAGATCCGCAGGGAGCCCCCGTCGACGACGTCGGGCCCGCTGATCCCCGCGGCGACCGCGCCCGCGCCCTCGTGGGAGTCCTCGACCGCGCCGTCGGCCGATGAGCCGGCGGCGCCCCGCCGCTCGCCGCGCGCCCCCGCGAGCAGCGCGTCGACGAGGGCCTGCAGGCCCCCCTGCTGGGCGTCGGGCCTCGCGCTCACGTGATCCCCCTCCACACCGGAAGCTCCATGGGTGTCCGATCCTGCCACGCCGACTACCCTCGGGAACGACGACGATCAGCCCGAAGGAGCCTGACATGCCCTCGATCTCCGATCCCGACCGCCTCGACCCGTATCGCGAGGACCCCGGCCAGTCGCCCGGCGCGACCGCCGTGCTGGACCGCGAGACCAAGGAGCGCGAGGAGAAGACCGACGACGGCGACCACGACCGGTTCGCCCACTACGTGCGCCGCGACCGGATCACCCAGGCCGCCCTCGACGGCACGCCCGTGATCGCCCTGTGCGGCAAGGTCTGGGTGCCCGGGCGCGACCCCAAGAAGTACCCCGTGTGCCCGGAGTGCAAGGAGATCCACGACGGCCTGCGCGAGCCCAACGACGGCGGCGACGGAGCGGGTGGCGGCAAGGGCGGCTCGGGCGGCGGACGCGGCGGGTTCCGGGGCTTCTTCGGCGGTCGGCGCTGAAGGATCTCCGCGTCGAAGATTCCTCACATCCCGCCCGCCGTGCCCCGGCGTCGGGATGTCCGGGCGCGGCGGTAACGTGGTCCGCGCTGTGACACCACCGACGACACCCCAGACAAGCGACCCGCACCGGCCCTCGACCGCGGCGGCGCAGTCCCTCCCACCGGCATACCCGGAGCGCGCCGCCTGGGGCACGGCCCCGAAGCTGCGCGCCTGGCAGTCCGAGGCCCTCGCGATGTACCGCGAGCGCGCCCCCAAGGACTTCATGACGGTCGCGACGCCGGGCGCAGGCAAGACCACCTTCGCGCTGCAGATCGCCGCGATGCTCCTCGCCGAGGGCACCGTGCGCCGCGTGACCGTGGTCGCCCCGACCGAGCACCTGAAGACCCAGTGGGCGGACTCCGCCGCGCGCGTGGGCATCTCGCTCGACCCGAACTTCACCAACGCCCAGGGGCGCCATGGCGCCCACTTCCAGGGCGTCGCGATCACCTACGCGCAGGTCGGCATGAACCCGATGCTGCACCGGGCGCGCACGGAGGCCGAGCGCACCCTGGTGATCCTCGACGAGATCCACCATGCCGGCGACGCCCTCACCTGGGGCGAGGGCGTGCGCGAGGCCTTCGATCCCGCCACGCGTCGCCTCGCCCTGACGGGCACCCCGTTCCGCTCGGACTCCTCGCAGATCCCCTTCGTCGTCTACGAGGAGGACTCCGAGGGCTTCCTGCGCTCGAAGGCCGACTACTCCTACGGCTACGCCGACGCGCTGCGGGACAACGTGGTGCGCCCCGTCATGTTCATGACCTATTCGGGGCGCATGCACTGGCGCACGAAGACCGGCGACGAGGTCTCCGCGCAGCTCGGCGCGATCGAGACCAAGGACATCACCCAGCAGGCCTGGCGCACGGCCCTGGATCCCAAGGGCGAGTGGATCCAAGCGGTCCTCGCCGCGGCCGACAAGCGCCTCACGGAGATGCGCCGCCACGTGCCCGACGCGGGCGGCCTGGTCATCGCGACCGACCAGAAGACGGCGCGCGCCTACGCCGCGACTCTCCACGACATCACCGGCGAGGAGGTCACGACCGTCCTCTCGGACGATGCGGGCGCCGGCAAGCGCATCGAGGCGTTCTCGGACTCCGAGGACCGCTGGATGGTCGCCGTGCGCATGGTGTCCGAGGGCGTGGACGTGCCGCGCCTGGCCGTCGGCGTCTACGCGACGTCGACCGCGACCCCCATGTTCTTCGCGCAGGCCGTCGGCCGCTTCGTGCGCTCGCGGACCCGCGGCGAGACCGCGAGCATCTTCCTGCCCTCGGTGCCGATCCTCACCGCCCACGCGGCCGCCATGGAGGAGGAGCGCGACCACGTCCTGGACCTGCGCCCGCAGGAGGGCGATGCGGAGACCGGGCTCGACGAGCACCTGATCGAGGAGGCCAACCGCACCGAGCAGGCCTCCGACCAGCTCGAGCTCTCCTTCGAGGCCCTCGAGTCGAACGCGTCCTTCGACCGCGTCCTCTTCGACGGCGGCGAGTACGGCGCCGGGGGAGACGCCGGCAGCGAGGACGAGCAGGAGTTCCTGGGCATCCCGGGCCTGCTCGACGCCGACCAGATGCGCACCCTTCTCCAGGAGCGCCAGGCCAGCCAGATGGCCCGCCGCTCGAAGAAGGGCGAGGGTGCCGCGAGCGAGGCGGACCGGGCGATCCCCGTCGTCGACCACCGCCGGCTCATGGACCTGCGCAAGGAGCTCTCCTCCCTGGTCTCCGCGTGGGCCCGCAAGTCCGGCACCCCGCACGGCCAGGTCCACAACACCCTGCGCTCGCGCTGCGGCGGCCCCGCCGTGCCGCAGGCCAGCGCCGAGCAGATCGAGGAGAGGATCGCGGTCGTGCGCGGTTGGTTCGTCGGCCGCCGCTGAGGACCGGGCCCGCACCCCGCTGGGACCGAGCTGACCGCTTCGTCCCACCCGCTTCGTAGAATCGATGAACCACGCGGTCCACGCGACCCCGGAAGGAGGACGCCGTGCACGGACACGATCCCGACGCCGACACGGACGGCGGCTCGCGCACCGTCGGCGTCCTCGACCCCGAGCGCGCCGCGCAGGCCGAGGACCTCGAGGACGGCCCCTGGCAGACGGTCGTCTGGAACGACCCCGTGAACCTCATGAGCTACGTCGAGCACGTCTTCCGCACCTACTTCGGCTTCAGCCGCGCCCGCGCCCACCAGCTCATGCAGCAGGTGCACGAGCAGGGACGGGCCGTCGTCTCCCGCGGCTCGCGCGAGCGCGCGGAGTCCGACGTGCAGGCCATGCACTCCTACGGCCTGCGCGCGACCCTCGAGCGCACGGAGGAGGGCTGATGGCCCACGCGTTCCGCCCCCGCCCGGGAGGCGACATCGCCTGCCGTCTGGACGGCGAGGAGAAGGCGATCATCAGCCAGGTCGCCCAGGAGGTCGCCGAGCTCATCCGGCACGACCTCGACCTGCGCGAGGAGCCCGGGGCGGTGCGCGCCGCCGCCGGATCGGACGATCCCCTCGAGCGCCTCGAGGCCGAGTTCGCGCAGTCCTCGGTGCGCGCGCCCCGCGACTCCGCGGTGCGCCGACTCTTCCCCGACGCGAGCACCGATGCGGCCGTCGCCGAGGAGCTGCGCCGCCTGGGCCAGCAGGACCTCGCGACCGAGAAGATCGAGGACCTCACCCACCTGGTGCGTGCCCTCGACGGCAGCGGCCCCGGTGACGGCGAGGTCACCGTCCCCGCCGACGACATCGCCTCCTGGCTGCGCGCCATGAACGACGTGCGGATCGTCCTGGCGGATCGGCTGCACATCACGCAGGACGGCGACTTCGAGACCCTGCGCATGCTCCAGCAGATCGGGGAGCGCGTCGAGGACGCGCCCCCGCTCGAGGACGAGGACGGCGTGGCCGGGGCCGATGTCGTCGCGGCCGTCTACGAGCTGCTCACGTGGCTGCAGGAGAGCCTGCTGCGCGCGATCGACGAGTACTGATCGACGGGCCGGTCGCGGCCCCGCGGACGGTGTGATGTCCCGCGCACTGAGTGCGTCCTCACTGAGGGCTGAAAGGATCCTGCCTACTGTGGGGCAGATGAGCAACGCGCCGATCGGGATCTTCGACTCCGGGGTCGGGGGCCTCACGGTCGCCCGAGCGATCCTGGACCAGCTGCCGCGCGAGGAGCTCCTCTACATCGGGGACACCGCGCACACGCCGTACGGTCCCCGTCCCATCGCGGAGGTCCGCGCCCTCGCCCTGGGGATCATGGACGATCTCGTCGAGCGCGGCGTGAAGATGCTCGTGATCGCCTGCAACACCGCGAGCGCGGCCGTGCTTCGCGATGCCCGCGAGCGCTACGACGTCCCCGTCATCGAGGTCATCCAGCCCGCCGTGCGCCGCGCCGTCGCCGCGACCCGCAACGGCCGCGTCGGCATCATCGGCACCCAGGCGACGGTGGGCTCGCGCGCCTACGACGACGCCTTCGCCGCCGCCCCGAGCCTGCAGATCACCTCCGCCGCGTGCCCGCGCTTCGTCGAGTTCGTCGAGCGCGGCGAGACCCAGGGCGACGAGGTCATCGGGATCGCCGAGCAGTACCTGGCGCCCGTCAAGGAGGCGGGCGTGGACACGCTCGTGCTGGGCTGCACCCACTACCCGATGCTCACCGGCCCCATCAGCTACGTGATGGGATCCGAGGTCACCCTGGTCTCCTCGGCCGAGGAGACCGCCCTGGACGTCTACCGCCAGCTCGTGGCCGGCGGCATCCAGCGCACGGACCCGAACCCGCCGGCGCACGTCTTCGCCGAGACGGCGCCGCACGACGGCACCCCCTCGATGTTCTCGCGCCTCTCCCGGCGCTTCCTGGGCCCGTCCGTGACCATGACCGCGACCCTCCCGGTGGTGACCCCATGAGACTGACCGTCATCGGCTGCTGCGGCAGCTTCGCAGGACCCACCGGCGCCGCCTCGAGCTACCTCCTCGAGCAGGACGACGAGGACGGCCGCACCTGGCGCATCCTCCTGGACCTGGGCAGCGGCGCCTTCGGGCCCCTCCAGGCGCACATCGACCCGGCGACGCTGGACGCCGTGGTGATCTCCCACCTGCACCCCGACCACTTCCTGGACCTCACCGGCCTCGAGGTGTTCTGGGCGTACAACTCCCGTGATCTGCCGCGCCTGCCGATCTTCGCCCCCGAGGGGCTCGCCCACCGCCTGCGCGCGGTGCTGGGCCGCGAGGGCGACGTCCCCGACGGCGTCACCTGCCTGCCCTTCGACCACCGTCCGATCCACGACGGCCAGGAGATCGAGATCGGGCCGTTCCGCATCGAGATCGGCGCCGTGCGCCACACCGTCGAGTCCTTCGGCATGCGCGTGACCGCAGGGGGCGGCGTGCTCACCTACTCGGGCGACACCGACACCTGCGACCGCCTGCTCGACCTCGCCCGCGGGGCCGACGTCTTCCTGTGCGAGGCCGGATACATCGAGGGCCGCGACGACCGCTTCTCGGGCGTCCACCTCACCGGGCGGCGCGCGGGGGAGGCAGCGGCCGCCGTCGGAGCCCGCAGCCTCGTCCTCACCCACATCGCCCCCTGGACCGACCCGGAGGTCACCCTGGCCGAGACCCGTGCGGTCTTCGACGGGCAGATCACCATGGCGCGCCCGGCGCTCGTGGTCGAGACGGAGTCCGTGCGCGCGCTGCCCTGAGCAGAGCCCGCTCCTGAGCGGAGCCCGCTCCTGAGCGGAGCCCGCTCCTGTGCGGAGCGCACGGCCGACGGGCCGATATCCTCGACTGCGTCCCGCGGGCCCCGCCCGCCACCCGAGCAGCGAGAGAGGTGCGCGGCCCATGAGCGCGACCACCCCCGAGACCCACCGCACCGGCCCCAGCACCGACGGCCCCCGCGTCGACGGCCGCACGGCCGATGAGATGCGCGAGGTGAGGATCACCCGCAACTGGCTCGACCACGCCGAGGGCAGCGTTCTCGTCGAGTTCGGCCGCACCCGCGTGCTGTGCGCGGCCTCCTTCACCGAGGGCGTGCCGCGCTGGAAGAAGGGGTCGGGCAGCGGCTGGGTCACCGCCGAGTACGCGATGCTGCCGCGCGCGACCTCCACCCGCTCCTCCCGCGAGAGCGTGAAAGGCAAGATCGGCGGACGCACCCACGAGATCTCCCGCCTCGTCGGCCGCTCCCTGCGCGCCGTGGTGGACATGGAGGCCCTGGGCGAGAACACGATCCAGCTGGACTGCGACGTCCTCCAGGCCGACGGCGGCACCCGCACCGCCGCGATCACCGGCGCCTACGTGGCCCTCGCCGACGCGATCTCCTGGGGCAAGCTGCACGCCGCCGTCCCCGCCGCCCGCGAGGTCCTCACGGACTCCGTGTCCGCCGTGAGCGTGGGCATCGTCGACGGCGAGGCGCTCCTGGACCTCGAGTACCGCGAGGACGTGAAGGCAGAGACCGACATGAACGTCGTCGTCACCGGCTCCGGCTCCTTCGTCGAGGTCCAGGGCACCGCCGAGGGCGCGCCCTTCGACCGCTCCGAGCTGAACACCCTGCTGGATCTCGCCGTCGGCGGCTGCGCCGACCTCTCGGCGCTCCAGCGCGATGCCCTCGGGGTCGGCCGATGAGCCCGGCGGACGAGAACCGGGGGACCGGCGCAGCCCCGATCCCCGAGGGGGCCCGCATCATCATCGCGAGCCACAACCAGGGCAAGCTCCGCGAGCTCCAGCAGATCCTCGAGCAGATCGTCCCCGGATTCGAGGACGGCATGCTCGTCTCGTCGGCCGGCCTCGAGCTCCCCGACGTCGTCGAGGACCGCGTGACCTTCGAGGGCAACGCCCTGCTGAAGGCCCGCACGGTGAGCGCGGCGACGGGCCTGATCGCGGTGGCCGACGACTCAGGTCTCGCCGTCGACGTGCTCGGCGGCAGCCCCGGCTTCCTCTCCGCCCGCTGGTCGGGGCACCACGGCGACGACGAGGCCAACAACGACCTGCTGCTCGCCCAGATGGGCGACGTGCCCGCCGAGCACCGCGCCGCGCGCTTCGTGTGCGCGGCGGCGCTGGTCGCGCCCGACGGCACCGAGCGCGTCGAGCGCGGCGAGATGCCGGGCCGTCTCCTCACGGAGCGTCGGGGCGAGGGCGGCTTCGGGTACGACCCGCTCTTCGTGCCGGCGGATCAGCCCGCGGGGCAGGAGCGCACCGCGGCAGAGCTGAGCCCCGAGGAGAAGAACGCGATCTCCCACCGCGGCAGGGCGTTCCGCGCGATCGCGGGAGACATCGCCCAGCTGCTGGGCTGAGCGGCCGCCCGGCCGGTCCCGATCCCGCAGGGCGGGGCCGGCCGGGGTCTCAGACCAGCCCGGCGTGGGCGAGGGCGCGGCGCACGATCACGTCGTGGCCGTTGTCGAGCTCGGAGAGCACCTCGCCCTCGCGCAGCTCCGCGACGTCGAACCACGTGAGCTCGAGCGCGTCCTCCTGCGGGGCCGCCTCGCCGTCCACGGGCACGATGTACGCGAGCGAGATCGCGTGCTGCCGCGGGTCGGTGAACAGCGACTGGCCGGGCGTCGGGAAGTACTCGGCGACCGTGAACGGCACGGGCGAGACGGGGATCCGCGGCATCGCCATCGTGCCCAGGTCCTTCTCCACGTGCCGGGCGATGGCCTCGCGCAGCGTCTCGTGCACGAGCACGCGGCCGGAGACGATCGCGCGGATGATGCGCCCGCTCCCGGACGCGCGCAGCAGCAGTCCGACCTGCGTGATCGCGCCGTCGACGTCGGTGCGCACGGGCACCACGTCCACATAGGCGATGGGCAGTGCGCGGCGCAGCTCGGCCATCCTCTCGGGCTCGAACCAGGCGCCCTCGGCGTCCACGGCGGTGCGGCTCATGTGTCCTCCTGGAAGGTCGGGGAGTGGCGGACTGCTCAGAGTCCGTAGGGGCGCAGGTGGTGCTCGGAGAGCGGGAAGCGCGGCGAGGCTCCCACGGGCGCGGTGCGCGCGGGCTCCTCGGCGGCCTCACCGGCGATCATCTCCACCTGCCACGACTCGCCCTCGTGACGCAGCAGGGAGAGCGCGCCGTTGGGGATCGAGGGCAGGTGTGTCCCGGTGACGCCGGAGAGCAGCAGGCGGATGAAGGTGCCGTGGGCGACGACGAGCACG
This sequence comes from Brachybacterium sp. ACRRE, assembly GCF_022346485.1. NCBI lineage: Bacteria > Bacillati > Actinomycetota > Actinomycetes > Micrococcales > Dermabacteraceae > Brachybacterium > Brachybacterium sp. ACRRE. The sequence continues at coordinate 42,347 of NZ_JAKRMO010000039.1, forward strand.
TTCTGGTCGGGGAAGCGCTCGGCGAGATCGTCGAGCGCGAGGTAGCCGCGGTCGGCGACGGCCTGCAGGCCCTCGCGACCGGGGAACGCGCGCCCGGGGTAGCGGGCCTCCATCTCGGCGACGTCATGCCCCTCGGCAGCGCCCCAGTCGATCTCCGTGAGCCGCGGATCCGTCCCGACGAAGGGGATGCCGTGGTCCTCGGCGATGATCCGACCGGTCTCCTCCGCACGCCCCAGCGGGGAGGAGACGGCCGCGTCCCAGGCGATGTCCGGCGCGCCGTCCAGCGCGTGGTGCGCCTGCTCGCGGCCGGTCGCGTTCAGCGGGATGTCGCTCGAGCCCTGGAACAGGCCCCGCAGGTTGTAGTCGGTCTGCCCGTGTCGCACGAGGCCGAAGAGGGTCATCGTCGGGAACGCTCCTGAGGACGAGGTGAGTGGGGGCCGACGGGCCGGCAGGTGCCGCGCATCGTCGTCCCGGCCAGGGTAGCCGTCCGCGGCGATGGTCCGGCGTCCAGGGTCAGGGGTCGTGCGGGTGGGTGGACGGTGGGG
>NZ_JAKRMO010000003.1:0-108227 GCF_022346485.1 Brachybacterium sp. ACRRE
CCCCACTCCCCCGTCGTCCACACCCTGCGTATGCCTGTCCGGAATGTCCCACCCTCGTGATGTGCTGAGGTCTGGTCGTCCCGCGGGGACTGCGTGGTTCCCGGTCGGGACGGCGATCGACGGACGGCGACGAGGGGGTCGTGATGAGCACGGTGACGGAGGGACCGCCCGCGGCGAGCAGCGCGGAGAGGGGCGGGAGCGGTGGCACGGTGCCGCCCGAGGACGGCCCCCGCCTGCTCGACGACGCGGAGGCCGAGGAGCTCGCGACCCGGATCCAGGCGCATGCCGCGCACGTCGCGGAGGCCGAGTGCGCGCTGCTGGACCTCATCGGCGAGTTCGACGCGGGCGAGGGGACCCGCTGGTACGTGGGCGTGAAGTCGCTCGCGCACTGGCTGGGTTGGACGTGCTCGATGACGCCCGGCACCGCCCGCGAGCACGTGCGGGTCGCCCGGGCGCTGCGCGGGATGCCGCTGACCCACGAGGAGTTCGCCCGGGGCCGCCTGTCCTTCTCCAAGGTGCGGGAGATGACCCGCGTGGCGGGCCTCGTCGACGAGGAGACACTGGTGCTGATCGCGCGGGAGATGACGGCCGCGCAGCTCGCCTCTGCGCTGCGCGCATACCGGGCCGCGGAGGGCACGCGGATCCCGCAGGAAGCCCGCCGCGAGGCCTCGTGGCGGATGCGGGAGGACGGGATGATCGAGGTCCGCGCGGTCCTGCCCGCCGAGGTGGGCGCGGAGGTCGCCGCGGCGCTCGACCTCGCGACGCAGCGCGAGCAGGACGCAGGCGACGTTCCCGCGGACGCCGAACAGGATGTCCCGCCGATCATCGAGCAGACCCGGGCCGACGCCCTCGTCGACATGGCCCGCGCCTACCTCGACACGACGCCCGCCGACCGCAGCGGCGAGGACCGGCATCTCGTCGTCGTCCATGCGACACCGGACATGCTGGTGTCCGGGGAACCTCGGGGATCGGAACGGCACGAGGGGTCCGTGGCAGCACACCGCTCGGAACCCACACGGGATCTGACAGACCTGGCAGTCGGTGACGTTCCCGCGGGAACGCCTGCGACAGACGCCGGTACGCATTCAGCCACCCGCCCCGATGCGTCCGCCGCGTCCCCTCCCCTCCGGAACCGCTGCGAGATCGTGGGTGCGGGACCCCTCGAGGCCGCCACGGCGCAGCGGCTTGCCTGCACAGGGCTGATCGCGCTGCTGGTCACCGATGAGAACGGCGAGATCCTGCACCTGGGACGCACTCGCCGTCTCGCATCCCGCGCACAGCGCCGCGCCCTGCGCGTCGCCCAGCGCACGTGCGGCTTCCCGGGCTGCCATCAGACGAGGCACCTCGACGCCCACCACCTCGCGCCCTGGTCGAGCGGCGGCGGCACGGACATCGAGAACCTCGTGCTGCTGTGCCGGCGCCATCACGTGCTCGTCCACGAGGGCGGGCTGACGATCCGGCCGACGCGATCATCGGCGCCGCATGCGCCGGCCGACGGTCCGCGCTTCGACGTGCTCGACTCCACGGGCGCGCCCGTCCAGACGTACTGGCCGCACGTGCTCGAGCAGGCGGTCATCGTCCCGCTGGAGCCGGAGCACCCTCTCGTGCGGGACGGCGAGAGCGGTCCGCGCTACCAGTGGGGCGAGGGGGACACGAGGATCGCGCCGACGACCGCCGGCTTCGCATTCCGTCTGCGTGACGTCGTCGATGCGCTGTACGGGTCCGACCCCGACCCCGACCCCGACGAGTGAGCGGCTCTCAGGCGACGGACTCGCTCGCCGACCCCGAATCCTTCTCCGTCTCCGTCTTCTTCTCCTGCGCGTCCTGCGCCCTCACGGGAGCGGGGTTCGCGGCGAAGGTCCTCTCCCAGGCCTCGAAGGAGGTGAGCTCCGCGGCGGCCCGACGGTACTGACGACGCAGATCGTTCCAGTGACGGTAGAGGTCCGCATGGGTGCGCAGGCTGCGGGTGAGCATCTCCCGCACGTGATCGGGCCGGCGCTTGTACCAGGCGAGCTTCGTGCCGTCGGCGTTGGAGACCACGGCGCTGTCGTAGTGGCTGAGCGTCCACCACTTCGCATCCAGGTGCGGGATCTCTGCCTGCGGGTGCAGCCGCGAGGTCTCTCGCGGCGGAGCGAACATCTGCCGGGCCATCGTGCGCGCGGCCCACAGCGGCAGCCGGGAGCGGCGCGGCGGCGCGAATCCGCGGCCCTTGCGCGGGGGCTTGGCCATGCGCACGGCCGGGAACTGCTGGGCGTCGGTGAGCGTCGCGGAATCGTCGTACTGCTTGGCCATCGCGCGCAGCTCGGGCAGCTTGGTCCCGATCTGGTCGTGCAGGCCGTCGGGCCCGCGCAGCACGTCCTCCTGTGCCATCAGCCGCGCGGACTCGGTGTAGTACTGCATGGAGATCATGTGCTTGAAGTCGATGCTCTGCGACTCGGTGATCACATGGCCGCCGCGCTCGTAGACCGAGTGCAGGAGCGCGGTGATGATGCGGTTGCGCTCGTGGAAGTAGACCTGCCAGTCCAGGGCATCGCTCTTGTCGGTCCAGGTGATGTGCCAGACCGCGGCGCCGGGCAGGGACACCGTCGGGTAGCCGGCGGCCTTCGCGCGGAGCCCGTACTCGGCGTCGTCCCACTTGATGAACACGGGCAGGCTGAGGCCGATCGCGCGCACGGTCTCGGTGGGGATCAGGCAGGTCCACCAGCCGTTGTAGTCGACGTCGGCGCGGCGGTGCAGCCACGGCGTCGAGCGCAGCGGCTCGAAGCCGAAGTCGTGGCCGAGGCGTCCGCCGGGGCTGACCACGCGCGGCTGGATCGCCCACGGGTCGACGCCCTCGCCGAAGGCGTGCAGCACCGAGCGGTTGTTGAGGTCGAACATGTGCGCGCCCACGAGCATGGGCGTGGTCGTGAAGTCCGCGAAGGTCAGCATGCGCAGCAGCGACTCGGGCTCGATGTCGATGTCGTCGTCGCAGTTGATGACGTAGGTCGAGCGCCCGTTGGTCGCCGCCTCGTACATGCCGCGCGAGAAACCGCCGGAGCCGCCGATGTTGCCCTGCTCGATGATCTGCAGCTGCTCGCCCATCGCCGCCTGCAGCGGCGCGAGCTCCTCGTGGTCGCTGAGACGGTCGGACCCCTGGTCGACGACGTACATGGCGTCCAGCCGCTCGCGCAGGTCGTCGTCGCGGCTGATCAGGCCGATGTTGTCCAGGCAGTAGGACACCTTGTTCATCGTGGTCATGCCGATGGAGAAGGTGCCTTCGGTGCGGGCGAGGTCGGCGTCGGCAGTCCACTGGGCGTTCACGACGGCGACGGGGTCCGCCCCCGCGATCACGTCGAACCAGTACCAGCCGCCGTCGCCGAAGGCCGTCAGCGGGAGCTCGAAGACCGACTCCGTGTTCTCGCGCACCGTGCGGAACTCGTGGCGCTGGATCGCCCCGCGGGCGTTCGAGCGGTAGACGATGACCTGACCGCTGCCGGAGGTGCTCACCGTGAGCCGCACGGAGCGCACGGGCGTCCAACGCCGCCAGTAGCCGGCGGGGAAGGCGTTGAAGTACGTGCCGAAGGAGCGCACCGAGTGCGGGCCGACCTCGATGCTGTGGCGCGCGCTGAGCTCGTCGACGTCCGTGGTCGGGTTCTCCGCGCTGGGGGCGGCGGCCTCGTGGGTCTCCTCCTCCTCGCCGCCGAGGCCGAACGAGGCCGTCGAGATGCCCGAGCGGGCCGTGTGGGACTCGACGTAGAGGGGCACGATGTCCGGCGTCGGCACGAGCGGCATGATGAGCCGCTGGATCACGCGCTGCGGGGTCGACGGGGTGTTCGCGGCGTCGGCCTCCTCCGCGGAGGAGGGCATGGCTGTCGCAGGGGTGCTGGTGATGCTCACTGTGGGGGTCCTCCCGGCCGGCCCCTCAGGGGCGCGGCTGATCGTTCACTGGCGCAGCAGGTCGGCCAGCTTGTTGTCCACGAGGCTCAGGGCAGAGCCGATCGCCATGTGCATGTCGAGGTACTTGTAGGTGCCCAGGCGGCCGCCGAACAGGGTGCCCGGCTCGGCGTCCGCCATCTCCCGGTAGGCCAGCAGGGTCTCGCGGTCCGTCCCCGAGTTCACGGGGTAGTACGGCTCGTCCTCGCGCGCCGCGAAGCGGGAGTACTCGCGCTGGATGACGGTGCGGTCCGCGGGGTAGTCGCGCTCGGGGTGGAAGTGGCGCGGCTCGATGATGCGGGTGAAGGGGATGTCCGCGTCGGCGTAGTTCATGACCGACGTGCCCTGGAAGTCGCCCGTGCTCTCGAGGTGCTCGGTCTCCAGGTCGATGGTGCGCCACTTGAGGTCGCCCAGCTCGTAGTCGAAGTAGCGGTCGACGGGCCCCGTGTAGATCACCGGGAGCTGCCCGCGCACGGCGTCGCGGTGGTACTCCTGCGTGGTGTCGAAGTAGTCCGTGCCCAGCCGCACCTCGATGTTGGGGTGGTCGGCCATGCGCTCGAGCCAGGCCGTGTACCCCTGGGCCGGCAGGCCCTCGTGGGTGTCGTTGAAGTAGCGGTTGTCGTAGGTGTAGCGGACGGGCAGGCGGGAGATGATCCCCGCCGGCAGGTCCTTGGGGTCCGTCTGCCACTGCTTGCCGGTGTAGTTCTTGATGAACGCCTCGTAGAGGGGCCGGCCGATGAGCGAGATCCCCTTCTCGTCGAGGTTCTCGGGGTCGGTGCCCGCGAGCTCGCCGGCCTGCTCGGCGATCAGCGCCCGCGCCTCGTCGGGCGAGTAGGAGGCGCCGAAGAACTGGTTGATCGTGCCCAGATTGATCGGCAGCGGGTAGACCACGCCCTTGTGGTTCGTATAGACCTTGTGGACGTAGCCGGTGAACTCCGTGAAGCGGTTGACGTACTCCCACACGCGCTCGTTCGAGGTGTGGAAGAGGTGCGCCCCGTACTTGTGGATCTCGATCCCGGTGGTCTCGTCGACCTCCGAGTAGGCGTTGCCGCCGATGTGGTCGCGGCGGTCGATGATGACGACCTTCGCGCCGTGCTCGACGGCTGCGCGCTCGGCGACCGTCAGTCCGAAGAGGCCGGAGCCGACGATCAGCAGGTCAGGAGACGCCACGGGGATACCTTTCGACGGGTGCTCGATCGCGACCACCCTAGCCCAGCGCTGCGGCGCGTCCGCGCACTTCAGAGCCCTGATCAGGGCATGGCGTGCATGCTCCACCGGACGCTCACGGAGGCGTCACCGCCCGGCCGATCCGATGTCACCGGGTGTTCACCCGGCGTCGGGCCGGGCGAGGCCCAGGTCACGTCAGCGCATGCGCTCCACGAGCAGGCGGTACCCCAGACGGCGCATCCAGCCGGGCGCGAAGCGGTAGGCCCCGCGGCGCGCGAGGTTCGTCGCCGCCCCGATGGGCGTGGTGATGCCGTCGCGCAGGAAGGCGCGCTGCAGGCGCAGATCCGAGCGGAACATGCGGGCGCCGCCGCGGCGGGCGAAGAGGTCCTCGTCGACCCGGTAGTCCACGAGCACCTCGGGGAGGTTCGCGCTGCGCGCGCCGCCCAGCAGCATGCGCTCCCACAGCCAATAGTCCTCGAGGTGGTCGAGCTCGAGGTAGCCGCCGACGGCGAGCGCGGCGTCGCGGCGCATCATCACCGCCGGGTGCTGGAAGGGGCTGTGGCGCGGGAGGTAGGCGAGGATCTCGGCGTGCGTCAGCGGCCGCGTGCGCAGAGGGCCGGTGCCGACGGGCACCGCGTCGGAGAACTCCTGGAGGGTGCCGCTGATCAGGTCGAGGCCGCCTTCCTGCATCGCGCCGACCTGCAGGGCGAGGCGCTCGGGGCGGCAGAGGTCGTCGGCGTCGGCGCGGGCCACGAGCGCCGTGGCCGCGGCCTCGAGGCCGCGCTGGAGGGTGAGGGCGAGGCCCTGGTGGGCCTCGGCGCGCAGCACCCGGGCGGGACCGTGCTCGCCGGACTCGATCGCGGCGACGACGGCGTCGAGCTCGGGGGTCAGCGGCCCGTCGATGCTCAGCAGCAGCTCGGCCGGCGCGAGGGTCTGCTGCGCGGTCGCGGAGGCGACGGCCGCCGCGAAGCGATCGGCCCTGTCGCCGCGCCAGACGGGCATGAGCACGGTGACGTCACGGGCGACGGGCCGGTCCGACGGGACGGGGCCGTCCGACGGGACGGGGCGGTCCGACGGGGTGGTCGCGCTCATCGCCCGGCGGACCGCTCGACGCGGGCGATCGAGGACGCCGCCCCGGGGTCCTGGTCGAGGACCTGTGCGCCGGGCCGGGGGCCTCCGCGCAGGGCGTCGCGCAGACCGCGGGCGCCGACGCGCGCGAGCTCGGGATGGCGCACGAGCTGGCGCAGCCATCCGCGCACGGTGCTCCCGCCGTACATCGCGCGCTCCCAGAAGGTGAACGACCGCGTGCGGGTGAGCGCCCACAGGCGGTTGCGGACGTCGAAGTAGAAGCGGTCGCCCGGGGAGGCCTGCGCGTTGGCGAAGACCTTCGTGCGGTGCTCGACGACGGAGGCGGGGACGTGGATGCCGCGCCCGCGGCGCAGCAAGCGGCCGGTGTGCTCGAAGTCGTCGGACCAGATGAAGTAGTCCGCGTGCGGGAGGCCCAGGCGGCGCACGTCCTCGGCCCGCAGCAGCACCGAGACGTAGCTCGCGGTGCGGATCGGGTACCCGCCGGCGGCCTGTGCATCGGCCCGCTCCTGCGCGCTCGCGCCCACGCGCAGGCGCGGCAGGTTCATGGGGTGGGCACGGCCGTCGGTCCATACGGCCCGGGAGCTCAGCACGGACAGACGCGCGGGAGAGGCGTCGATCGCGTCCGTGAGGGCGGCCAGGGCGCCCGGCCGCGGGATGGTGTCGTCGTCCATGAGCCACACCCAGTCGGCGCGGTGCTGCTCGAGCGCGCGGGCGATGCCGGTCGCGAAGCCGCCGGCGCCGCCGACGTTCTCGTGCAGGTGCACCACGTCGGCCCCGATCGGGTGGGCGTCGGCCACGCTCCCCGAGGCGTCGGTCGAGGCGTTGTCCACGACCACGACCGCATCGGGCCGACGGTCCTGCGCCGCGAGCGCATCGAGGCAGGACTCGAGCAGCTCGGCGCGGTTGTACGTGACGACGACCGCGACGACTCTCACACCGCTGCTCGCGGCGTCTCGCGTGATGGGGGCGTCCTGCACGGGGTCTCCTCCGGGTCTGCGGGCGAAGGGCAGGTCACGGCGGCGCCTCCGCGTGCGTCGAAGTCTACGGAGAGCGCCCCGTGTTCACCCAGCCGTCCGGGCGCGCGCCACGAACACGTCACGTCCGCGCCGCGCAGCCGCTGGGCGCTCGGAGATCCCGGGGCTAGTCTGTCGGGCACGCGCGCCGACCCCGCTTCCCCCTCGTCGGCGCACACGACGGAAGGATCCTGCCCGTGGACGACCGGGACGAACGCTCGGCACGCCCCTCCGACCAGGAGGACCCGTTCGAGGACACCCCTCGCGCTGATCCCGCCCGCGGCGGCGCGCGCCCTCGCGCACCACGACCCGGCGCACCGCGCCGGCCCACCCCGCGCTCGCGGGCCCGCGCCGGCAGCAGCGTCCAGGCCGTCGGCCCCGCCTCGGGCGCACGCGCCCGACAGCCCGAGCAGCCCACGCGAGCCCTCCCCGTGAGCGAGAGGGCACCGCAGGGCCCCTCCGCGCAGCAGGGCTCCTCCCCCGTCTCCCCGTCCCGTCCGTCCTCCCGCCAGGCCGCCCCGGTGCATCACCACGAGGGCGCCGGCTCCGCGGGCGGCGGCGCGTCCGTCCCGCCCCCGGGCCCTCAGGGACCGGACCAGCCCGGCGGACCGCAGCGGCCCGGAGGCGCCCGTCGGCGCTCCCGCATCCCGCGGCCGATGCGGCTGGGCATGACCCTCGTCGCCCTGCTGCTGGTAATCGTGCTGGGCTGGGGCGCCGGACTCGCCCTCTGGGCGAACTCGCGGATCGAGCACGTCGACGCGCTCTCGGGCGCGGCGGACACGCCCGGCACGACGTACCTCATCGCGGGCTCGGACGCCCGCGGCGGCAAGAGCGTCGCCGATGACGGCACCGAGGGCGGGCGCGCCGACACGATGATGCTCCTGCACCGCGCCGCCAACGGGAAGTCGTACCTGGTCTCCCTGCCGCGCGACACCCTCGTGGACATCCCCGGGCACGGGAAGTACAAGCTCAACGCCGCCTACTCCTTCGGCGGGCCGAAGCTCATGGTCAAGACCGTGGAGGAGTTCACGGGGATGACCATCGACCACTACGTCGAGGTGGGCTTCGACGGCGTCACGGACACCGTGGACGCCGTGGGGCACGTGAACCTGTGCATCGACAAGGACGTGGACGACAAGAAGTCCGGGCTGAAGATGACCAAGGGCTGCCACGACGTCGGCGGGGAGCAGGCGCTAGCCTATGTGCGCGCCCGCTACTTCGACCCCACGGCCGACATCGGCCGCCAGGCCCGCCAGCAGCAGTTCGTCGCCGCCCTCATGGACCGCGTGACCTCGCCGGCGGTGCTGCTGAACCCCTTCGCGCAGGCGAAGCTCGCCGGCGCCGGCTCGGGCGCCCTGCTGACCGACGACCACACGGGCCTCGTGGACCTGGGACGGGCGGGGCTGGCCATGCGCCGCTCGATGAAGGACGGCACCAACCTGTCGATCCCGATCGTCACCGAGAACTACCAGACCAACAACTCGGGCGTCGCGATCCTCACCGACGAGACCGAGACGAAGCAGTTCTTCTCCTCGATCGAGGACGGCACCGCGACCGCGAAGTCCGGGGACTGAGCGAGGCTCAGCGGAAGAGCATGTCGATGACGATGTTCACCGAGTTGAGCATCGACTGGCCCTTCTGCTTCGAGTAGTCGGTGTAGAGGATGTGCACCGGGTGCTCGCGCACGGTCAGGCGCAGCCTCCCGATCTCCTCGACGATCTCGGAGGCGTGCGCCATCCGGTTCTGCTCGATGGTGATCCGGCGGCACGCGCCCCGGCCGATCACGCGCAGACCGTTGTGGGCGTCGGTGAGCTTCACCCCGGTGGTGAGGTTCGTGTAGCGCACGGCCGCGCGCAGCACGAGGCGCTTGAGCAGGCCCGGGCGCGTGCGCTGGTCGAGGAAGCGCGACCCCAGCACGAGGTCCACGTCCTCGCGCTCGCGCAGGCCGATCATCGCCGACGCGTCGTCGACCTGGTGCTGGCCGTCGGCGTCGAAGGTCACGACCTGGCGCATCGCGGGATCGCGCAGCGCATAGTCGATGCCGGTCTTCAGGGCGGCGCCCTGGCCCATGTTGAAGGGGTGACGCACCACGGCCGCCCCGGCCTCGGCCGCGATCTCCGCGGAGCCGTCGCGGCTGCCGTCGTCCACGCACACCACGAGCGGATAGCGGCGGCGCAGCTCGGTGACGACGTCGCCGATGACCTGGGCCTCGTTGAACAGGGGGATGACGAACCACGTCGAGGTGACGCCCGGGTCCGCCTGCTCGACGGTCCCGTCGGGGGACTCGCTCATCCACTTCCTCCCGGGACGACGTCCGCGCTGGGTGCGCTCAGGCCCAGGACGATACCCTGTCCACCGGGGACGATCCCGCGCTCGCACGCCGGGCGCGCCCCGCCCAGACAGCACGTCACATCCACGCGCCCGCGCGCGGGAGGAAGCAGGTACCGGTGAACACAGCCGTCGTCGCACTCGGGAAGATCGGGCTGCCGCTCGCCGTCCAGTTCGCCGAGGCCGGGAGCCAGGTGGTCGGCGTCGACGTGAACCCGCGCCAGGTCGAGGCGATCAACGAGTCCCGCGAGCCCTTCCCCGGCGAGGCCCATCTCGCCGAGAAGCTCGCCGAGCTCGTCCCCTCCGGGCGCCTGCGCGCGACCACCGACTACGCCGAGGCGATCCCCCAGGCCGACACCGTGGTGCTCGTGGTCCCGCTGTTCGTGGACGAGGAGACCTCCGAGCCGGACTTCGGCTGGATGGACGAGGCGACCCGCTCCCTGGCCCAGCACCTCACCGCGGGCACGACGGTCATCTACGAGACGACCCTGCCGGTGGGGACGCTGCGCGGCCGCTTCACCCCGATGATCGAGGAGATCTCCGGTCTCACCCAGGGCGAGGACTTCTTCATGGTCTTCTCCCCCGAGCGCGTGCTCACCGGGCGCGTGTTCGCGGACCTGCGCAAGTACCCGAAGCTGATCGGCGCGATCGACGACGAAGGCACCCGGCGCGCGCGGGAGTTCTACGAGTCGGTGCTCACCTTCGACGAGCGCCCCGACCTCGCACGCCCCAACGGCGTGTGGGACCTGGGCTCCCCCGAGGCAGCAGAGCTCGCGAAGCTCGCCGAGACCACCTACCGCGACGTGAACATCGCTCTGGCCAACGAGTTCGCCCTGTTCGCGCAGGACAACGGCATCGACGTCTACAAGGTGATCGAGGCCTCCAACTCCCAGCCGTACTCGCACATCCACCAGCCCGGCATCGCCGTGGGCGGGCACTGCATCCCCGTCTACCCGCGCCTGTACCTCTCGACCGATCCGCACGCCGAGACCGTGCGCACGGCCCGTGCCCTGAACGCCTCCGTGCCGGCGCGCCTCGTGCAGCGCGCGGAGGAGCTGCTCGGATCGCTCGCGGGTCTGCGGGCCGTGGTCCTCGGCGCGTCCTACCGGGCGGGCGTCAAGGAGACCGCGTTCTCGGGCGTCTTCCCGGTCGTCGCGGAGCTCCAGCGCCGCGGCGCGCAGGTGAGCGTGCAGGACCCGTTCTACTCCGACGAGGAGCTCTCCTCCTTCGGCTGGGCCGCCTGGCACCGGGGCGAGGACGCCGACCTGGTGATCGTCCAGACCAACCACCCGGAGTACCGGGAGCTCGGCGCGGGCGACGTCCCGGGCGTCCGCCTCGTCGTCGACGGCCGCGACATCACCACCGCCGAGAACTGGCAGGGCGTGCCCCGCCTCGTCCTCGGCGACGGGTCGGCCTCGACCCACGACGCGCCCTCCGACAGGGGCTGACGTGGTGGGCGCGATGGGGTCGACGCTCGTCATCCAGATCCTGCTGATCCTCGGGATCCTGGGGATCACGTTCTGGCTGTTCCGCACGCGCGGGGCCCGGCAGCTCGCCGTGCGGCGACTGCTGATCCTCGGCTTCGCGCTGTTCGCCGTCGCCGCCGTCGTCTCCCCCCGCCTGCTCACCCGCGTCGCCCACCTGGTGGGCGTAGGCCGCGGCGCCGACCTGCTGCTGTACGCGACCGTGATCGTCCTGCTGGGCGTCATCGCCCTGCAGGAGGTCCGCGCGAAGAACGAGGAGAAGCGCATCACCCACCTCGCCCGCCGGATCGCCCTGGACGAGGCCGAGCAGCCCGCCGCCTACCGCGAGCGCACGCAGGGCGGCGCATGACCGACCTGCTGCTCCTGGTGGTCGCGGGGATCGTGGTCCTCGCCGCAGCCGTCGTCCCCGGGTTCCTCGCCGTGCGCGTCCTCGGCGGCGGGCGTCTGCTCGCCCTCGCGCTCGCCCCCGCCCTGGGCTCCGCGATCGCGGGCGTGGGGGCGGTGATCGCAGGGAAGGCCGGCGTGCCCTGGTCGCTCGCGACCTTCGGGGTGCTCTCCGCGCTCATGATCGCGATCGGGCTGCTCGCCCGCCGCGCGGGCCTGCGCCTGCCGGCGACCGTGCTCGACGGGCGCCCTGTCGTCGAGGGCTCCGACGGGGCCGACGCCTCCGACGGGCCCGCTCCCCGTCGCCGCGTCCCGGGAGGCCCCTGGTGGATCCTCGGTGCGGCGCTCGTCGCGATCGTCCCGATCGCGTACGCGGCGGGAGGGGCCGACCGGGTGCTCGAGCGCTGGGACACCCTCTACCATCTCTCCGCCCTCGAGCGGATCCGCGAGACGGGCGATGCGTCGTCCCTGGTGATCGGCACGGTCGCGAGCACGACCGGGCAGCCGAACCCGTACCCCGGCGGCTTCCACGCGCTCGCCTCCCTGGTCCCCCTGGTGCCGATCCCGGTGCTGCTGAACGCCGCGTGCCTGGTGCTCGCCGTGGTGCCGTGGGTGAGCGGGCTGGCCCTGCTCGCCCGGGCCCTGTGGCCCGAGGTGAGCTGGGGGCCGTTCGCCGCGAGCGTCGTCGGGCTGCTCGCCCCCGCCGCGCCGTGGGACGAGTGGATCCATCTCTCGGCGATCCCGAACATGGTGGGCTTCGCGATGCTGCCCGGCGTGACCGCGGCGATCGTCGCTCTCTGGGGCGCCCTGCTGAAGGAGGCCTCCGGTGAGGGCCCGGGCGACGGTCCCGCCCCCGGCCACGGCATCCCCGGGCGGCCGGTGCCGCGGCATCTGGCCTCCGTGCTCGCGCTCGGCGGGGCGGGGCTGGGCCTTGCGCTCATGCACCCGAACGTCGCCGTCACGGCCCTGCTGCTGATCGCCGCGCTGAGCGCGGTGACCGCCCTCCCCCACGCCCGGCGCCGTCCCTGGCTGCTCGCCGTGCCGATCGCGGCGCTCGTGCCCGTCGGACTGCTCTCCTGGACTCCCCTCGCCGCGGTCGTCACCGACTTCGGCGGAGGGCTGAAGGTCTCGTGGTGGACGGGCCTGGGCGAGCTGCTGCTCGGCCTGCTCACGGTCTGGCCGATGGCGCTGGGCGTCATCCTCGCCCTGCTGTGGTGGCCGGGCCTCGTGGCGTCCTGGCGCAGCCCGCAGCGCTGGCTCGTGATCGCCTGGATCGTGATGGGCGTGCTCTACTTCGACTCCGCGATCGACTCGCCGCTGAACCTCTCGACCCTCTACTACCGCGGCCAGGACCGCCTCTCGATGCCGGTCACGATGCTCACGAGCGTTCTCGTGATCCCCGGCCTCCGCGCCTGGTCCCGGGTGATCGCGCCGCACGGCGAGAGGATCCCGCGCTGGGGCGCCGCCGTGCTGACACTCCTGGCAGTGGTCGCGGCCGCGAGCTCCGTGCCCACCCGGATCGACAATGCCCAGATGAACCTGGCCTGGACCTACGAGGGCCGCGGCCGCTTCCTCCAGCAGGACGAGGTCGAGGCCTGGGCGAAGGCCGCTCCGGAGATGGACACGAGCAGGAAGGTCCTCGCGAGCCCGTTCTCCGGTGCCTCCCACATGTACGCGATCCACGGACAGCAGGTGTACTTCCCCGTCGCCGGCATGGCCCTGACCTCGCAGGACAGGGCGCTGCTCTACGCCATCTCCGGGTCGAACGGCCCCGTGCCGCTCGCCGAGCAGTGCCAGATGCTCGAGGACGCGAACGTCGGGTACATCTACAAGGAGTACACCACCTACTCGTGGTCCTCCACGTTCGACCTGGTCAACCGCGCCTCCCAGGACCTCGGCACCACCGTGTTCACGACCGACCACTCGCAGCTGATCCGCGTCGACTGCGACTCCGGCACCTGAGAGGACCGCGCTCTCCCGGCATGACCTCCTCCGCCCCCTCGCCGGCGCCGCCCGCCCCGGCGCGCGAGTACCTGCCCCTCCTCGACGTCCTGAGGATCACCGCGATCCTCGGCGTCGTGCTGGTGCACGTGGTGGGAGGCGGCGTCGAGGCCGGGACCGTCGGGGTCGGCGTGACGGCGCTCGACATGGCGGCCTCCGCCGCCGTCCCCGTCTTCCTCATGATGACCGGCGCCCTGAACCTGCATCCGGCCGCCCACCGGCACGGCCCGGGCGCCTTCTGGCGGCGGCGCGCGGTGCGCGTGGTGCCCGCGCTCGTGGTGTGGTCGGCCGTCTACATGCTGCTCATCGACCCGCTCGCGGGGGCCGACATCTCGCCCGGCATCGCGCTCGACGAGATCATCACCGGCAGGACGGCGGTCCACCTGTACTTCCTCTGGGCGGTCCTCGGCCTCTACGCGATCGCGCCCGTGATCGCGGCGTTCCTGCACGAGCACGCGGCGCGCGAGGGCCGACGGGCCTGGTGGTCGGGCATCCTCGCCTGCGGCTGGACCGCGCTCGCCTTCGCCGTGCCCTTCCTCACCGCCGGGCCGACGGCGGGCGGGGCCCTCGACGGGCTCTCGCCGCACCGCCCGCTCGAGGCGGGCGCCCTCACCTACGGCCTCGCCTTCACGGGCTATTTCCTGATCGGGCGGGCGGCCGTGGTCGCCCTGCCGAGCCGGCGCACGGGGACATGGCTGCTCGCGCTGACCCCCGTGTGCGTCCTCGCGCTCACGGCCGTCTACGAGGCGGACCGGGGCGGGGCGGGCGCCGGGACGGGATCCCTGGCCGACGCGGGGATCGCGGTGCTCGGATCCGGCTACACCTCGCCCCTGGTCATGGCCTATGCGACCGCCCTGTTCGCGGGCATGACCGCGCTCGCGCTGCGGTGGCGGGTCGGACCGCGTGCCCAGCACGTGCTGCGCACGCTCGGGGACGCGACCTTCGGGGTGTTCCTCGCGCACTTCGCGATCCTCGTGCTGCTGCGGCAGCTGCCGTGGATGGGCGACGGGAACGAGCTGTGGCAGATGGCGGTCGCGTACGTGGTCGTGGTGCCGGTGTCCTTCGCGATCTCCCTGCTCGCGCAGAGGATCCCCGCGGTGCGCCTGGTGTTCTGAGCGGCCGGTTCTGAGCAGCCGGTCCTGAGCGGCGGGTCCTAGCGCACCGCCTCGAGGACCGCCTCGGCGGCACGCTCGGCGGCGCCCTGCAGGGAGGCGTTCTCCAGGGTCCAGGAGCGCAGGTGCTCCGGCGTCGGCCGGTCCTCGCCGGCGAGCGCGGAGAGCATCGAGGCGGCGACGGCGGCGGGGTCGTAGGCGCTCGCCCAGCCCAGCTGCGCATCGCGCACCCGCTCGAAGGCCGCGCCCTCCCCCGCGTGGATCACGGGCGTGCCCGAGGCGGTGGCCGCGTAGATCTTCGTGGGCAGGGCGAACTCGTAGCCCAGGCCCGGGGTGATCGAGCTCAGCCCGGCGACCGCGCCGCGCAGCACGCGCGACATGTCCGCAGGGGCGAGGCGGCCCCGGAACTCGACGCCCTCGATGCCCTCATCGGCCACCTTCTGCGCGAGCGCCTCCTTGCCGCTGCCCTCGCTGAAGAACAGCAGGCGGGCGTCGGGCCGCTCGGCGCGCACGCGCGCGAAGGCCTCGACGAAGACGTCGGCGCCCTGCCACTCGGAGACGGTCCCGCCGTAGACGAAGTACGGGCCCTGCGAGGTCTCCTCGGCGGGCTGCGGCCCGTCGGGCGTGAAGGTGTCCGTGTCGATGCCGTTGCCGACCATCGTGAGCGAGGGGCGACGGCCGATGAGTGCGGCGACCCGGTCGTCGACCCCCGGGGAGATCGTGAGGACCTTCGCGGCGCGCTTCCAGCTGGTGGTCTCCATGAGCCGCACCGCCGCGCGGATCGGGGCGGGGACGCCATCCACGCTCTCGGTCGCATCCGACCAGACGTCGGCCGCATAGAAGACCGTCGGGACCCGGCGCAGCACGCCGAGCACGGTCGCGACCAGCCCCGTCGTGGGCGGCGGCTCGGCGATGATCACGTCCGGCCGCCGCCGCAGCAGGAGGCGCAGGGCCAGCGGCACGTCGAAGCTCATGTAGCAGAGGTAGCCGCGCACCTGCTGCTGGTGGTCGCGCTTGACCGGGAAGCGCGAGACATGGCGCACCCTGTCCGTCCCGGTGACGCCGCGCGGGGGCCGGGTGGTGAGGACCGTGACCTCGGCGCCCGCCTCCTCGAGGGCCCGCACGAGCGCCTCCTCGCGGAAGGCCGCGGCGACGGCCTCGGGGGTGAAGACGCGGGTCGCGAGGACGATGCGGGGCGGCCGGCTCATCGGGTGCGCTCGCGCAGGGCGTCGACGACGCGCTCGGCGGCGTGCCCGTCGCCGTAGTGGTCGGGGCGCTCGGCCGCGGGCCGGGGTCGCTCGAGGGCCCGTGCGAGGCCCGCCGGGTCGGGGACGAGCTGGTTCCAGCCGTCCTCGAGGGTCTCGACCCATTCGGTCTCGGTGCGCACCGTGACGCACGGGGTGCCCAGCAGGTACGCCTCCTTCTGGAGGCCGCCGGAGTCGGTGACCACGGCGCGGGCGCGGGAGACGGCGGCCACGAGGTCGGGGTACGCGAGCGGATCGCCCACGTGCACGCTGCCGCCCTCGAGCGGGAGACCCGCCTCACGGGCCTTCGCCACCAGGCGGGGGTGGGCGAGGAGGGCGATCGGCAGGGGCGCGGCCTGAAGGGCGCCGAGGACGGCCGCGAGGCGTTCGGGGTCGTCGGTGTTGTCGGCCCGGTGGATGGTGGCGACCGCGAAACCTTCCGCGGGGTCGATGCCCGCGGGAAGGTGCAGCGGCTGGTCGGCGACGGAGGCGGCAACCCGCAGGCAGACGTCGGTCATCACGTCCCCGACCACGAGGGTGCGGGAGCCCAGGCCCTCGCCCTCGAGGTGCTCGCGGGCGACCTCGGTGGGCGCCAGCAGCAGATCGGCCGCATGGTCGGTGAGCACGCGGTTGTGCTCCTCGGGCATGCGGCGGTTGAAGGAGCGCAGGCCGGCCTCGAGGTGCGCGACCCGCACGTGCATCTTCACCGCGGCGAGGGTGCCCGCGAGCGTCGAGTTGGTGTCGCCGTAGACGAGCACCCAGTCCGGCTGCTGCACCTCGAGGACCTCGTCCATCGCGGAGAGCATCGCGCCGGTCTGGCGGCCGTGGCTGCCCGAGCCCGCGCCCAGGTTCACGTCCGGCGCGGGGATGCGCAGGTCGGCGAAGAAGACGTCGCTCATGGCGGCGTCGTAGTGCTGCCCGGTGTGGACGATGACGTGCTGGACGTCGTCCCGCTGCGCGGCGGCGTCGGCGACCGCCGCGAGCTTCACGAACTGCGGGCGTGCGCCCACCACGGACAGGATCTTCATCGGGCTGGTTCTCCTGGGGGCTCGGGGACGATCGCGCAGGTACAGTGTGCCCGACCCACGATATTCGTCCCAGGAGCGCCATGCCCGAGCCTGACCCCGCGCCGCGCGTCGCGGTCCTCGTGCACAACGATGCCGCGAACGACTCGCGGGTCCTCAAGGAGTCGGCGTCGCTGCGCGCGGCGGGCATGGACGTGCGCATCATCGCCGTCGAGCGCCGGTTGAAGGGGCACGCCGTGGGCATCACGCAGCTGGCGGGCGGGATCGCCCTCGAGCGCGTCCCCGAGTTCGCCCTGGAGCGGATCGCCCCGCAGCTCACGCGGCTGACGCGGCGCGGCAGGGACGCGGGCGCGGCGGAGCCGGCGCCCGCGTCGGCCGATGCCTCCTCCTCGTCGGCTCCCGCTCGACCCCGGGGCCTCGCCGCCCACGTGTCCGCCCGTGCGCGCCGCGCCGGGACCGCCGTCGCCGGGGACCTCGGCAGGCGCGCCTACCGCACGATCGAGCTGGGCACCTTCTGGTGGCGCTCGGCCCGCGCCGCCCGGGGCTTCGCGCCCGACGTGGTCCACGCGAACGACACGAACACCCTGGTCCCGGCCTTCGCCGTGCAGCTGCTCGCCCGCCGCGAGGGGCGCCGTGTGCGGATCGTCTTCGACTCCCACGAGCTCTGGCGCCATCGCAACGTGGGCGAGCGCCGCCTGCTCGCGCCGCTGCTCGAGGCGCTCATCGAGCACATCGCCGTGCCGCGGGCGGACGCGGTGATCACCGTCTCCCCCTCGATCGCCGACTGGCTGCAGCGCACCTACGACCTGCGCTCCCGTCCGCTGCTGGTGCGCAACGTGCCCGCCGCCGGGCCGCTGCCCGAGCGCGCGGCCGGTGTGCTGCGCGAGCGGGCCGGCCTTTCCGAGGACGATCTCGTGATCGCCTACGGCGGCCGCCTCACCACCGCCCGCGGCATCGAGGAGACCATCGCCGCGCTCCCCCACCTGCCCGCGCGCGTGCACTTCGTGCTGCTGGGATACGGCGAGGCCGACTACGAGCGCTCGGTCCTCGCGGCCGCGCGCGCCGCCGGCGTCGCGGACCGCGTGCATCTGGTGGGCGCGGTCGCCCCCGCGGAGGTCTCCTCGGCTCTGGTCGACGGGGACGTCGCGGTGGTGCACGTGCAGCCCGTGTGCCTGTCCTACCGCTTCGCCCTGCCCAACAAGCTCTTCGAGTCGATCCGCGCGGGCCTGCCGATCGCCGCCGCGGACCTCCCGGACATGCGCGCCGTGGTCGAGGAGCTGGGGGTCGGGGAGGTCTTCGAGGGCTCCGATCCGGTCGAGCTCGCCGCCGCCCTGCAGCGGATCCTCGCCGCCCCGGAGGACTATCGCCGGCGGGCGCGCGAGGCCGTCCCGGACCTCACCTGGGAGGCCGAGGCCGCCGGGCTGCTCGAGGCGTACCGCCTGGTGCTCGCCGGGGAGGACGCATGAGAGCCACCCTGCTGACCACCTGGTTCCCCACGCAGGCCGCACCCTCGCGCGGGTCCTTCGTGGTGCGCGACGCGCGCGCGATCGCCGAGCACGCCCAGGTGCGGCTCGTGCATCTGGTCCCGCCCGCCGACGACGACGGCACCCGGCGGCTCGAGCACGAGGGTCTGGACGTGCTGCGGATCCCCATGGATCCGCGCCGTCCGGATCAGGTGCTGCGCGCCGCCCGGGCGCTCGGACCTGCCTTCGACGGCGCCGACGTGGTCCATTCGATGGCCTTCTCGACGCTCCTGCCGCTCGCTCTGCGACGGCCGCGGGCGCCCTGGCTGCACACCGAGCACTGGTCGGCGCTCACCACGCCGGAGACCCTGCCGGCGCCCGCGCGGGTCGCGCTGCCGGCGCTCTCCCGCCTGCTCGCGAAGCCGGATCGGGCGACGGCCGTGTGCGAGTACCTCGCCGAGCCGCTGCGCGTCGTGCGGGGGCACCGGCCCACCGACGTGGTCCCGTGCATCGTCGACCCCGGGGCCCTGGTCCCCCGCCGGGATCGGGCCGACGGGTCGCTGCGGCTGGTCTCCACGGGCGGCCTCATCGACCGCAAGGATCCCCTGGTCGCCGTGGGCACCGTGGCCGAGCTGACGAGCCGCGGCGTGGACGCGCACCTGACCTGGCTCGGGGAGGGCCCGCTGCGCGAGGAGACGCTCGCCCTCGCGCGCGAGCTCGGGATCGAGGAGCGGATCGCGCTGCCGGGCACGGCGAGCGCCGCGGGAGTGCGCGAGGCCCTGGGGGACGCCGACCTGTTCTTCGGGCCCACGCGGGCCGACAACTTCTTCGTCTCCGCCGCCGAGGCGATCGTCGCGGGGCGCCCCGTGGTGCTCGGCGCGACGGGAGGTCAGGGAGAGTACGTCGAACCCGCCGTCGGCTCCCTCATGGACGCGCAGGATCCCGTGCGCTACGCGGACGCGATCCTCGACGTCGACGCGCGCACGCGGGAGCTGAGCAGCGAGGACATCGCCGCGACCATCGGCGACCGCTTCTCGACGCGGGCCGTCGGCGCCGCCTACGCCACGCAGTACACGCGACTGCTGGACGAGGCCGAGGACGCCGCCGGTCGCGGCGACGCCGGGACGGGGATGCAGCGATGACGCCGCTCAGCTCCCCCGCGAAGCCCGTCGACGTCGTCATCGCGTGCCACACGCCCGAGCGTCCCGTGGGCCGCGCCGTCGCCTCGATCCTCGAGGGCAATGCCGAGCACGCGAACGTGGTGGTCGTCGCCCACAACCGACCCGCCGACGAGATCCGCGGCGCGATCCGACCCGAGCACCGGGACCGGGTGAGGATCCTCGAGCACCGCGACAGGTTCCGCTCCGCCTCGGGTCCGTTCAACGCCGGGATGCGCGAAGGCACCGCGCCGTTCGTCGCGATCATGGGCTCGGACGACACCCTGGCACCGGGCGCCGTCGCCTCCTGGCTCGCCGTGCAGGAGCGCACGGGCGCCGAGTTCGTCCTCACCCGCCTCGCCCTCGGCACCTCCGGCCACGGGGTGCCCACCCCCGCGGCGCGGATGCTGCGCGGGGGCCTCGCGGACCTCGCCCGGGATCGTCTCGCCTACCGCTCGGCGCCGCTGGGGCTCATGAGCCGGGCGATGCTCGCGCGCACCGGGGCGCATCTCGTGGAGGGCGCGACCGTGGGCGGCGACGTGGGCATGGTGACGCAGATGATGGCGACCGTGCCCACCGCCTACGACCGCTTCGGCCCTCCCTACGTGATCGGCGAGGACGCCGGGGACCGCGTGACCTACGTGATCCGTCCGATGCGCGAGCAGCTCGGCTTCTTCCCCGATCTGCTCGAGGCCGACTGGTTCGCCGCGCTCCCCCGCCCCGCCCGCCGCGCGATCGGCACGAAGCTGCTGCGCATCCACGTGTTCGGCGCCGTCTTCTACCGCCAGGACGGCGAGATCTGGACGCACGAGGAGCGCGAGGCGCTCGCGGAGATCTCGGCCGACGTCCTGCGCCGTGCCCCCGGGTGCGCCCGCCCGCTGTCGCGGGCCGATCGCCGACTGCTCGATGCGTGCCTGGACCCCGGGATCGGGGCCGACGAGCTCATGTCCGCCGCGCGCGATCGGCGCCGGCACGGGCGCCCCGCGACGCTGCTTCCCCGCGAGCTCACCCAGGTGCTCGCCCGCGAGGCGCCGCCGCGGTTCATGGCTGCGTCGCTCGCCGTGCAGATGCTGCCGCGGGTGCGTTGACGTTCCCGCGGGAACGTCACTCCCCCACGATCGCGGCGACGGCCCTCTCCCACGTCCGCACCTGCTGCTCGGCGCTGAGCTCGTCCGCGGCGGCGTCGCTCGCGCGCTTCCAGCCGTCGACCGTCTCCAGGGTCAGGCCAGCGATCTCCGCGTGCATCGCCGGGGCGTCGGCCGCCGGGAGCACTGCGCCCAGTCCGTGCGCGCGCACCAGCTCCGCCATGTCCGGGGAGGGGCCGACGATCACGCCGGTCCGGCCCTGCACGGCCTCGAAGAGCTTGTTGGGCAGGGAGTGCTCGAGGTTGAAGGTGGTGTTCGGGAAGACGACGAGGGAGACGTCGTACTCGGCGACGGTGTCCACGAGCTGCACGAAGGGGACCGGGTCCCGCAGCGCGACGCCCGGGACGTCCTCCGCGAGCTGCGCGAGGCGCTCGATGTACCCGGGCTCGCTGGGCATGAGCATGAGGTCGAGGGTCGCGCGACCCTCGAGGCCCCGCATCGCCTCGATCATCGACTCGAGGTGACGGTTCGCCCGCGCCACGCCGGTGTGCAGCAGGCGGATCGGCTCTCCCGTCGGCCGCACCGGCAGGTCCCGACGGGCGGAGGCGTTGGTGACGACCTCGACCTCGATGCCGAAGCGCTGCGCGTACTCGCGGGCCAGACCGGGCGAGACCGTCGTCACCGAGGCGACGCGGGGCAGGCACGTGCGGCACAGCCAGCGCTGGTAGGGGGCGACGAACCAGCGCCAGCTGCGCTGGTGCTCCTTCTCGCGCGGCGCGTACTCGTGCAGATCGGCGTGGACGCCGCGGCGGGGCTCGAGCCACAGGGCCAGCGGCAGGGTGTTCGTGTCGTTGGCGAGGACGGCGTCCATCGTGCCCCGTCGGCCCTCGAGCAGGTCGTGGGCGGCGCGCACAGCGCTCATCGACCAGTGGGCACCGCGGAAGCGGCGCGTGAGCAGGTGCCGCTTGGAGTCGGGCCAGGCGCGGGTGCCCTCGGGGATCTCCACGTGCTCGACGTCCGGGTGCGGGCTCGGCCCGAAGCCGACGGTGGTCACGTGGTACCGCGGGGCGAAGAGGGCGATCTGCCGCTGCACGCGCGGGTCGCTCACCAGGTGCGAGAAGGATAGGATCACGAGGCTCGGGCTCATCGGGCGCTCCCCTCCCGCGAGCTCTCGTCGTCGGCACCGTCGTCGAGGCCGGCCTCCAGCCCGTGCTCGACGTCCTGGGCGACCTTCTCCTGCACCCCGCCGCGCACGAGGCCGGCGAGGGCGGCCTGCTCGGCGAAGGCGGGGACCGCGCCCACGACCTCGTCGAACGTGCCCTGGGCGAGCACCTCGCCCTCCTGCATGTAGAAGACGACGTCGCAGTGCTGAATGGTCGCCAGGCGGTGGGCGATGGTGATCGTGGTGACCTCCTCGCCGAGGTCGCGGATGCCCGCGGTGACGGCGGCCTCCGTGGACGTGTCCAGGGCGCTCGTGGCCTCGTCGAGCACGAGCACCTGCGGATCGGAGTACAGGCCGCGCGCGATGCCGAGGCGCTGGCGCTGCCCGCCGGAGAGCGTGGTGCCGCGCTCCCCGACGGTCCCATGGATGCCGCCGGGCCGCTCCTCGATGGTCTCCAGCAGCTGCGCACGCGAGAGCGCGTCGTGGACGCGGTCTTCGTCGACGTCGGCAGGATCCCAGGTCAGCGCCACGTTCTCGGCGACGCTCACATCGAACAGGGCGACCTCCTGGGGCACGTAGCCGACCTGGGAGCGCCACTGTCGCATGACGGTCGTGATGTCCTGCCCGCCCACGAGGATCCGTCCCGCGGTGGGGGTGATCAGGCCCAGCAGCAGGTCCACCATCGTGGACTTGCCGGCCCCCGAGGTGCCGACGAAGGCGGCCGAGGACCCGGCGGGGATCCGCAGGGACACGCCGCGCACGGCGGGCTCCTCGCGGCTGGGGTACACGAAGCTGACGTCCTCGAGGACGATGTCGCGGCGGCCGGGAGCGAGCTCCGCGGAGTCCGGCCGCTCCGTGCGGGAGACGTTCTCCCGGGCCTGCTCGATGTCGTCGATGATGTAGTCGGAGAACGCCGCGTTGGTGAGGATCCGGTTCTGCGTGGACTGGAAGCGGGTCAGCGAGGGCACCAGGCGGAAGCCCGCGACGCCGAACAGCGCGACCGAGGACAGCGCGCCCGTCGGCCCGCCGGAGAGGTAGCCGACGCCGCCGACGACGACGAAGCCGCCCACCAGTCCGGCCTCGAGCACGAAGCGCGGCATCTGGTTGTAGTACTGGGCGAAGGCGCGGGTCTCGGAGGCCAGGTCCCGGCGGTCGGCGACGATCTCCCCGACCTCCTTCTCGTTGCCCTTGAGGGTGATCTCCTTGAGGGCCGAGAGCACCTCGCCGAGCAGGCGGACCACGCGGATCGAGTTGTCGCGGTTCACGGCGCCGTTCCTCACGGCGAGCGGGGAGATCACGCGCGACATGACGAGGGCGACGAGCCCCAGGTAGATCATCGTCGCGAGCGCGAGCTTCCAGTCCAGGACGAACAGGCCCACGGTGATCACGGAGATCGTCGCGAACTCGCTGATCACGGTCATCGAGGGCATGAGGACGTTCGCGACCACGGCCGCGACGCCCGAGTCGACCATGCGGATGATCTCCTGGCTCGAGCGGGAGGTGCGGTCCACCCACGGGGACGACATGTAGGAGCGGAAGAGCATCTGCCCGATGGCGACCTCGTGCTTGGCGAAGCGCTTGGTGGCCTCGCGGATCGTCAGCAGGTTCAGGGCGCTCTTGACGATCGTGAGCACGACGAACACGCCCACGAGCCAGACGACCTGCCCGAAGCCCTCGAACGTCCAGCCGACCACGGGGATCACCACGGTCTGCTCGCCGCCCATGAGCGCCTGCAGGGCGATCGCCATGGCGCCGAGGCCGATGACGTCGAGCAGAGCGAGCAGGCTCATGACGGTCGCGAAGGCCCACAGGAAACGTCGGGAGTCGCGCGGGAGCACGGACATCGTGCGCAGCACGGTCTGGAGGGTGCGCTTCACAGGGGCCTTCCTTCGCGGGGTACGGGCGGGGGCGCCGCGCCGGGTGCGCTCACGCTACCGTGCGCGGTCCGTGAGGACCCTGCGCCGGCCGTCAGCACAGGGGCTCGATCTCATAGAGGGCGTAGGGCCCCTCGCGGTCCACCAGGCGCAGCTTGGAGCGCGGGATCTTCGCGAGGCCCTCCCACAGCACGGACGCCTCGGGGGCGATCGCCTCGCCGGAGTCCGCGGAGGTGTCGACGTAGAGGTGGGTGGGGCCGACCTCGTGCAGCGAGGTGCACACCTTCGCGTCGCGGTCGGCCTTGAAGGCGTAGCGGGCGACGCGGCGCGAGTCGAGCGTCTGCGGCTCGGCGAGGGTGGGGAACACGGTCTCGACGCCGCCGATCGACCAGTACAGGCCCTCGCCGTCGCGCGGGTTGCCGATCACCACGGCGTCCGCGGGCAGCGCGGCGGCCGTGCGCTCGATGAAGTCGCGCTCCTCGGGGGTCGCGTAGGAGGCGATCTGGACGCCGTAGTCGGTGTAGGCCAGGGAGCCGGCGAAGGGCAGGCGGCCGGGCAGCACGGCCGCCACGAGGGAGACGAGCGCGAGGACCACGAGGGCCGACGTGCCGCGCGAGGGGCGGCGCCCCTCACCCTCGGCCCGCGCGTCCCGCGCCCACAGCGCGTCGAGCCCGATGGCCGCGAGGGCGACGAGGGCGCACATGAGGAGCGGGGCGATGCGCTCGCGCGCCCCGTACCAGGGGTTCACCCACGTGCGCGCCCAGATGGAGTCGAGGTTCGTGAGGACGCTCAGGCCGAGCGCGAGGGCCAGCAGCACGATGGCCGTTGTGCCCAGGCGGCGGCGCTCGCGCACCGCCTGCATCGCGCCGAGCAGAGCGAGCACCCACACGGCGAGGATCGGCCATTGGATGCTGCCGAGCGCGGAGACGCGGGGACGGTCGGTGACCAGGGAGGCGAGGAAGGCCGTCCACGGCCACGGGCGGGTGGTGGTGAGGTCCATCGAGGCGAGCAGCAGGTGCGAGGTGATCCCGTAGGCCAGGAGCACGAGCGCGATCACCGCGAGCTCGAGGACCCCGCGGCGGCGCGTGCGGGCCCGCGTCACGTCGAGGACGCCCTGCGCGAGGATCCCCGCGAGGAGGGCGACGGCGAGCGAGAACAGCGTCGAGGGGTGGGCCGCGACCGCCCCGACGAGGAGCAGGACGCAGGGCCAGAGCTCGGCGGCGCGGCGCTCACCGCTGCGCACGGCGCGGTGGATCGCCCACAGGGCGCCGAGGGCGGGCGGCAGGCACAGCGACCCCAGGGCCGAGGGCCAGAGTCCCATCACCAGGATCATCACCGGCAGCGAGAGGAACATCGGCGCGCACAGCGCGGCCAGCATCGGCAGCACCCGGACCTCGCGCAGCGTGCCCCGGCCGCCCTGGAGCAGCGCGACCATGGCGCCGAGGGCGCCCGGGATCGCGGCGACCATCGCGAGGGCCATGGCGTTGGCGGCGGTGATCGCGTCACCGGGGAGCAGGGCGGCCAGGACGTCCCAGCCGGCGGGATAGAACGTGGTCTCGTGATAGATGCCCTGCAGGGCGGTGAACAGGAAGGCGTCGCGGTCCGCGCGCACGAAGGCGATCGCGGCGATGTGGAAGGACGCGTCGTAGCTGCCGTTGAGGGTGTCGATGCCGCCCATGTGGCGGGCGGCGGAGCCGGCCATCAGCAGGCCCAGGGCGAGGGCGAGAGCGCCCGGGGCGAGCGCGAGCGCCAGCGCCCGCGGGCGCCGGTGCCGGTGCGACAGATCGGCGTCGCACCCGTCGGCCCGTCGGCCACGTCCCCGCGCCTTCCGCCGCGCCCGCCTGATGATCAGCAGGCGCGCGCCGAGCACGAGGACGAGCACCACGAGCAGCTGCACGCCGGCGGTGACCAGCGACCATGGGATGCCGAGCAGGTGGTCGAGGGCGCCGAGGACCACCGCGAGCAGCACGGTGATCGCCGGGGCGGCTCCCCAGCGCCATCCGATGCGGGCCCCGCCCGCGATGAGCAGCAGTGCGCCGGGGGCGCACAGCAGCGCCCAGGCTCCCACCACGGGGAGGAGCCAGCCCCAGGTCATCGGCGCGTCGATCCGGTCGGCTCCTCGCCGGCAGTCGGCTGCTGCGGGGAGAGCGCCTCGGCGTACCGGGCGGTCACGGTCGAGGCGGTGCGGCGCTCGACGACCCACGCCCGCGCCTCGGCGGAGACCTCGGTGAGGGCGCCCTCGCGCTCGATCCGCAGCACGCGCTCGACGGCCTCGTCGAGGTCCTCGACCACCCAGCGGTCGGGGTAGATGACGCCCGCGCCGCCGTAGGGACGGGCGTCGGGCCAGTTCCTGATCAGAGGGACGCAGCCGGCCGCGATGCCCTCCATGACGGCCTCGTGGACGCCCTCGTGCAGCGAGGAGGAGATGATCCAGCCGGCCATCGCGAGCAGGTCGGGCACGTCCGAGCGGGCGCCCAGCACCTGCACCGCGCCCGCGGGGAACTGCGCGATGCGTCGGCGCACGCGGGCCTGGAACGCGGTGTCCTGCGCGGGGTCCTCGGGCAGTCCGGGGCCGATGAGCTGCAGACGGTGACGCGGATCCTTCGCGCGCACGCGCTCCAGCAGGTCCAGGGTGAACAGCACGTCCTTGACGGGGCGCAGCCATCCCACCTGGGCGAGCAGATGCGGGTCCCGGTCCGCGCGGGGCTCCGGGCCCAGTCCGTAGGCGAGGAAGTTGTCGACGCCGATGATCTCGCCCGCGCGCTCGAGGTTCGGCGTGAGGTGCTGGATGAGGGCGCGCACGTGCGGGGAGACGAACAGCACGCGGTCGACGACGTCGAAGACCGTCAGCAGGGGGAAGGGCGTGTAGGCCTCGAAGCGGTGGATGCGCGCGGCGGCGAGGCGCGGCATGTCCGCGAGCAGGGAGACCCAGGTGAGCACATGGTGGCCCCATTCCACGAGCACCACGTCGGCCCAGTCGAACGGCTCGGCCAGGGCCGCGGGCGTGGGCAGCCGGCGTCCCGTGCGGGCGAGCTCCATGCGGGCGCGCAGCACGCGCTCGCGGGTGGGCCGCTCGGCGGGCGGGAGGTCGTCGACCTCGACGCGCCGCACCTCGAAGCCGTACGCCTCGAGGGCGTCGATGACGGGGTTCACGAAGGTCCAGTTGCGCTGGGCGATCACGAGCAGGCGCACGGGGGCGGACTCCTCCGCCCCGGACGCTCCCGCGGATGCCGCGCGCTCCCGCGGAGCGGGGCGGGAGGGCCCCTCGTCGCGGACGGGCGGGGCGAGCAGGAGGCGGCCCACCGCGCTCGCGCGCACGGGCGCGAGGAAGCCGTCCGGATCGGTGATCAGCGGGGAGTCCTCCAGCCCGTAGTGGAGGGAGGCGTGGTAGGCCACGCGCAGGGCCTTGTCGAACCACTCGACGGCGCCGTCGTCGTCCCCGCGCGCGAGCAGCGCGTCGGCCCGCCGCAGCTCGGCGAGCATCTCGCCGCGCCACGCGGCAGGGACCTCGCCGCGGTCCATGCGCCGGGTCAGACGGAGGTAGCGGGCGCGCGCGCCGACGCCGCCGGGGAGCACCGAGGCGGCCCTGACGCCCGCGCCCAGGGCGCGGCGCCGCAGCGTCGCGAGGCCGGACCGCGCCGATGTCGGAGACGTCTCGCGACGAGCGCTCATGCCCTCCCCCGCTCTCACGGGGCGACGTCGGCGGGGCGGACGATCCTGCCCTCGCGGGCCGAGCGCAGCACCGCCTCGACGGCGCGCACGGTCTGCAGGCCCTCGCGCATGGTGACGATGTTCGAGGGATCGCCTGCGACGGCGTCGCGGAACGCCTCGTGCTCGGTGCGCAGCGGCTCCGTGCGGCGCAGGGAGTAGCGGACCATGTCGCCCTCGCTGACCCCGCGGAAGGAGGCCATGGAGTCCCAGAGGTTCGTGGCGCTCTCGCCGTTGGCGTAGAAGGTGAGGTCCGCGTTCACGGTGTCCGCGACCAGTGCCCCGTTCTCGCCGGTCACCACGGTCACGCGCTCCTTGAACGGCGAGAGCCAGTTGACCAGATGGCTGGTGATGGTGCCGCTGGCGAGCTGACCGGAGACCGAGACCATGTCCTCGTCCTCGCGGCCGGAGCGGCGCGTGGAGAACGCCGCGACCTGCGCGAAGTCGCTGCCGGCGACCCAGGCGGTGAGGTCGAGGTCGTGGGTCGCGAGGTCCTTGACCACGCCCACGTCGGAGATGCGGGCGGGGAAGCCGCCCTGGCGGCGGGTCGAGATCTGGAAGATCTCCCCGAGCTGGCCGTCGGCCAGGCGACGGCGCATCTCCTGCAGGGCCGGGTTGAAGCGCTCGATGTAGCCGACGGCGCCCACGAGGCCCGCCTGCTCGTAGGCGGCGGCGATCTCCTCGGCCTCGGCGACGTCGAAGGCCAGCGGCTTCTCGACGAGGCAGTGCACGCCCGCCTCGGCGAAGGTGAGCGCGACGTCGCGGTGGAACTGGGTGGGCACGGCGATGACGGCGTAGTCGATGCCCGCGTCGACCAGCGCGCGCGCATCGGGCAGCACGTCGTAGCCGGGGGCCGCGCCGTGCGGGTCGCCCTGGGGATCGGCGACGGCGACGAGCTCGACGCCCTCGAGGGCGCGCAGGTTGCGGGCGTGGTGGCGGCCCATCATGCCCAGGCCGATGAGCCCGGCGCGCAGGGGCCGACGATTCTCCGTGCTCATGCGGCACCCCCGGCGGCGACGGCGGCGACCGCGGCGACGATGCGCTCGAGGTCGTCCTCGGTGAGGCTCGGGTGGACGGGCAGGGACAGCACCTCGCGGGCGGCCCGCTCGGTGACCGGGAGGTCGAGGCCGAGGCCGAAGGAGGGCAGGCGATGCACGGGCGTCGGGTAGTAGACGCCGCAGCCCACCTGGTGCTCCTCGCGCAGGGCGGTCGCGAAGGCGTCGCGCTCGGCGGCGCTCGCGCCCTCGATGCGGATCGTGTACTGGTGGTAGACGTGCTCGGCGCCCTCGCGCACGACGGGCGTGACGACTCCGGCGACGTCCGCGAGGCCCTCGTCGAGGGCGGCGGCGTTCGCCCGGCGCTGCGCGGTCCAGCCGGCGAGCTTGGCGAGCTGGACGCGGCCGATGGCGGCGTGCAGGTCGGTCATGCGGTTGTTGAAGCCGGCGACCTCGTTGGCGTACTGGACCTCCATGCCCTGGTTGCGCAGCAGCCGCACGGCCCGGGCGAGCTCCTCGTCCTCGCAGGCGACCATGCCGCCCTCGCCGCTGGTCATGTTCTTCGTGGGGTACAGGGAGAACATGCCGAAGCGGCCGAAGGTGCCGACCTGCCCGCCCTTCCAGGTGGCGCCGTGCGCCTGGGCCGCGTCCTCGGCGACCCAGAGGCCGTGGCGGCCGGCGATCTCGACGATCGTGTCGATCTCGGCGGGGTGGCCGTAGAGGTGCACGGGCTGGATGCCCACGGTGCGCCCGGTGATCGCGCCCTCGATCGCGGAGGGGTCGATGCAGAAGGTGTCCAGGTCGATGTCGACGAAGACGGGGGTCGCACCGGTCACGGCGACGGAGTTCGCGGTCGCGGCGAAGGTGAAGGAGGGCACGATGACCTCGTCGCCCGGGCCGAGGCCCAGGGCGACCATGCCCAGGTGCTGACCGGAGGTCCCGGAGTTCACGGCGACCGTGGGGCGGGAGCCGGCGAGCTCGGCGGCGAACTCCTGCTCGAAGGCCGCCACCTCGGGGCCCTGCGCGACCATGCCGCTCCTCAGCACCCGGTCCACGGCCTCGCGCTCCTCGTCCCCGATGAGGGGGCGGGCCGCAGGGATCATCTGCTCGCTCATGCGTGCTCTCCGTCCGTCGTCTCGTCCTGCTTCTCGGCCCCGGCGTCGGAGGCGAGGGCGAGCCCGCCCGTCGTCTCGTCGGCCACGTACCACTCGCCCGTCGTCGGGCACACCCAGGCGTCGGTCCCGTCGGACGCCGGCTCGAGCTTCTCCCCCGAGCGGCCCACCCAGGCGATGCGACGGGCAGGGGCCCCTGCGACCAGGGCGTGGGGCACGACGTCGCGGGTGACGGTCGATCCCGCGGCCACCATCGACCAGGCGCCGATGGTGACGGGGGCGACGCAGACGGCGCGCGCGCCGATCGAGGCGCCCGCCTCGCAGGTGACGCCCACCGGCTCCCAGTCCGCGGCGGACTTCGGGGAGAGGTCGGGGTTGACCGCGCGCGGCCGGTGGTCGTTGGTGAACACGGCGGCGGGGCCCACGAAGACGCCCTCGGCGAGCGCCGCGGGCTCGTAGACGAGCGCGTAGTTCTGCACCTTGCAGCCATCGCCCATGCGCACGCCGGTGCCGATGTAGGCGCCGCGGCCCACGATGCAGTCGCGTCCCAGCTCCGCGTCCTCGCGCACCTGCGCGAGATGCCAGATCGCGCTGCCCTCGCCGATGCGGGCGGTCTCGGCGACGTCGGCGGAATCCACGACGCGCACGCCCTCGCGCGAGGCGGCCGGGCGGTCGGCGGATCCGGCGGGCGACCCCGTCGGCGACCCTGTCGGCGATCCGGTGGACGACTCGGAGGTCTCGTTCATACCCCGAAGATATCGGAGGGCGCCCGTCAGGACAGGGACGAGCGCAGCGACTCGCCCTTGGCGTGCGCAAGGTCGCGCAGCTCGCCCTGGAACTCGCGCATGCGCTCGCGCAGGCGCTCGCCCTCGGCGTCGTCGGACGCCCCGAGGATGCGGGCGGCGAGCAGCCCGGCGTTGCGGGCGCCGCCGATGGAGACGGTCGCGACGGGCACCCCGGCGGGCATCTGCACGATCGACAGCAGGGAGTCCATGCCGTCCAGGTGCGCGAGCGGCACGGGCACGCCGATCACGGGCAGCGGGGTGAGGGCGGCGAGCATGCCGGGGAGGTGGGCGGCGCCGCCGGCGCCCGCGATGATCACGCGCAGCCCGCGGTCCGCCGCGGTGCGGCCGAAGTCGACCATGTCCTCGGGCATGCGGTGCGCGGAGACCACGTCCACGTGCACGTCCAGGCCGAACTCGGCGAGGGCGTCGCGGGCGGGGCCGAGCGTCGGCCAGTCGGAGTCCGAGCCCATCACGATCGCGACGCGCGGGGCGTCCTGTGGCGTGGTCATGCGTTCTGCTCCTCGTGCACGGCGTCGATGATCAGTCGCTCGGCGCGGTGGGCGCGCGCGAGCAGGTCCGCGGGATCGCTCCCCGCGAGGGTAACGTGGCCGACCTTGCGGCCGGGCCGCACGCTCTTGCCGTAGAGGTGGACCTTGAGCTCGGGGTCCCGCTCCATCGCCTCGCGGGCTCCCGCCGCGAGGTCCTCGCGGGCCCCGCCCAGAAGGTTCACCATCACGGCGTGCGGGGCGAGGGGCTCGCTCGCGCCGAGCGGGAGGTCGGCGACGGCCCGCAGGTGCTGCTCGAACTGGCCGGTGACGGCGCCGTCCATGGACCAGTGGCCCGTGTTGTGGGGGCGCATGGCGAGCTCGTTGACGAGCACGTCGCCGCCCTCGGTCTCGAACAGCTCGACGGCGAGCATGCCGGTGACGCCCAGGTCCTCGGCGATCCGCAGGGCGAGGCGCTGAATGCGCTCCTGGTCCGCGGGGTCGAGGTCGGGGGCGGGGGCGAGCACCTCGAAGCACACGCCGTCCTTCTGCGTCGAGCGGACCACAGGGAAGGCGAGCATCTCGCCGCCCGGCCGGCGGGCGACCTGCGCGGAGAGCTCGCGGGTGAAGGGCACGAGCTCCTCGACGAGCAGCTCCTCGTGGTCCTCGAACCAGTCGGCGACGTCGCCGCCGGCGGAGACGATGCGCACGCCGTGGCCGTCGTAGCCGCCGCGCGGGGTCTTCACCACGG
Organism: Brachybacterium sp. ACRRE; assembly: GCF_022346485.1. Taxonomy (NCBI): domain Bacteria; kingdom Bacillati; phylum Actinomycetota; class Actinomycetes; order Micrococcales; family Dermabacteraceae; genus Brachybacterium; species Brachybacterium sp. ACRRE. Next base: position 31,337 of record NZ_JAKRMO010000003.1, read on the forward strand.
CGCGGGCGGCGGTGCCGAGCTCGGCGAGGGCGGCGTCGACGTCGGCCGGCGAGGCGGCGCGCCACCAGCGCGGGCAAGGGTGCCCGAGCCCGCTCAGGCGCTCGCGCATGAGCAGCTTGTCCTGGGCATGGACGAGGGCGGCCGGTCCGGGCCGCACGGCGGCGAGGCCGTCGCGCTCGATGCCCTCGAGGATGTGGGGCGGCACGTGCTCGTGGTCGAAGGTGAGGACGTCGACCTCGGCGGCGAGCGCGCGCACGGCCTCCTCGTCGTCGTGGCGGCCGATCCGCACGCGGGCCGCGCCCTGCGCGGCGGACTCCGCGGGGTCGGTGGCGAGCACCGTGATCGGCAGGCCCAGCTCGATCGCGGGGCCCAGCATCATCCGGGCGAGCTGCCCGCCGCCGATGACGCCGATGCGCGGCGCCGCAGGACCGGTCGTGGCGGGCACCGCGGGGGCGCTGGTGGAGGCGGGGTCGTTCTCAGGGATGTCGGGGAGCACGCCCCCATCCTAGGAGCGGCTGCGGTCCTCGGGCGCCGACGTCCGGGCCGACGCACGGGCGCGGTGCCCGTGCCCGGCGCTCCCCCGGCGACGGCGCGGCAGCACCGCGCCCTGTGGGAGGGAGCCCAGCTCGTCGGCCGACTCGGCGCCGAGCACGGTGTCCTCCTCGCCCGCGGTGACCTCGTCGGGAGCGGAGATGAGGAAGACCCCGAAGGTCGCGGGCTGCTCGCTCAGCAGCTCGAGGCGACCGCCGTCGTCCTCCACGAGGGTGCGGGCGAGGGCGAGCCCGACGCCCGTCCCGGACGTGCGCCCGGAGACCGAGCGCTCGAAGACGCGCTTGCCGAGCGCGGGGTCGATGCCGGGGCCCTCGTCGGAGATCTCGACGACCGTGGACTTCTCGTTGCGGCGTACCTTGACCAGCGTGCGTCCTCCGCCGTGGGTGAGGGAGTTCTCCACGAGGGTCGCGACGACCTGCGTGAGCGGTCCCGTGGACCCCCAGACGGCGGCGGCGCGCGGCACCTGGATGCGCAGCTCGCGGCCCGCGGCGCGGTACGCCGGGGACCACTCCTCGCTCTGCTGGGTGAGCACGGTGCGCAGCTCGACCACGCCGGGAGTGCGGCGCTGGGAGGAGCGGGGGGCGTTGATGAGGTCGTGGACGACCTCGGTGAGGCGGTCGATCTGCTCGAGGGAGATCCGGGCCTCGTCGCGCACCCACTCCTCGGAGCTCGTGGCGAGGATCTCGTCCAGGCGCATGGAGAGCGCGGTGAGCGGTGTGCGCAGCTGGTGGGAGGCGTCGGAGGCGAGTCGGCTCTCGGCCTCGAGGCGCTCGGTGAGCTGGGCGCCGGAGTTCGCGAGCTCCTCGGCGACGGTGTCGATCTCGGTGATGCCGCTGGGTCGCCAGGGGCCGCGGGCGCGGCCCGATCCCATCTCCTCGGCGCGCCGGGTGAGGCGGGCCAGCGGCGCGGAGATCCGCTGGGCCTGCCAGAGGGCGACGGAGACGCCGATGGAGATCGCGGCCAGCCCCGCGACGATGATGAGCACGGCGGCGCTCGCGGTGTGGGCGCGCACGTCGGCCTTGGTGATGGTGACGGTGACGTTCACGCCCGAGGTGCCGGGCGTGGAGATCACCTTCGTGCTGTTGCCCGGGTCCGGGCCCGCCTCGATGGTGCGGCCCTCATAGGTGACCGTGATGTGCACGGCGAGGTCGGGCTGCGAATCGGCGATCTGCTGGAGCATCGCCTTGTCGATGGGCCGGTCGTCGCTGATGCGCTTCTCGGCGTTGGTGCGGACCTCGTTGGCGATGGAGGTGGCGCGCGCGGTGAGGTTCTGGTCGGTCAGCTGAAGCCACGAGTACGCCAGCGGGATGCCCAGCAGCAGGACCGTGAGGATGACCGTGATGACCGTCGCCTGCAGCACTCGCGTGCGCACGCGTCAGCTCCCGTCGCCGGTCTCGAAACGGAAGCCGACGCCGCGGACGGTGGTGATCCTGCGGGGATTGGTCGCATCATCGCCCAGCTTCCGACGGAGCCAGGAGATGTGCATGTCGAGGGTCTTGGTCGAGCCCCACCACTCGGCGCCCCAGACCTCGCGCATGAGGTCGTCACGGGTGACCACGCTGCCGGCCTCGCGCACGAGCACCGTGAGCAGGTCGTACTCCTTGGCGGAGAGGCTGAGCTCCTCGCCGTCGACGTAGGCGCGGCGGGCGGAGACGTCCAGGGACACGCCGTTGACGTCGAAGGCGCTCGTGGACTCCTCGACGGTCTGGGCGCGTCGCAGCAGGGCGCGGATGCGCGCCTGCAGCTCGCCCAGCCGGAAGGGCTTGGTGACGTAGTCGTCCGCGCCGGCGTCGAGGCCGACGACGGCGTCGACCTCGTCGGCGCGGGCGGTGAGGATCAGGATCGGGGATTCCAGGCCGCCCTTGCGCAGGCGCCGAGCGACCTCGAGGCCATCGAGGTCCGGGAGCCCCAGATCCAGGATGACCAGGTCGATCGGGTCCCCGGCGGCGGCGATGCCGAGGGCATCCATGCCGCGCGAGGCGCGCGAGACCGTGTAGCCCTCGCGGTCGAGCGCGCGGGACAGCGGTTCGGCGATCGCGGAATCGTCTTCGACGAGCAGCAGTCGTGTCACAGGAGGCATCCTACGTCCCGACCTGTGCGCCCGCTCCGAGGCGCGAGCGCGGGCCCGCTCCCGGGCACCCGCATCACAGGCCCATGTCCAGGGGCTCGGAGGTGCCGCGGGTGAGCGCGACGGCCTCGACCGTGCCGATGCCGTGCAGCTCGGTGGGGCGGATCTCGGAGGCGCTGAATCCGCCGGGCAGCGCGCGCTCGACGGCCTCGGCCGTGGCGAGGTCGACGAGCACCCCGCCCGGGTCGGCGACGCTCTCCAGTCGCGCCGAGAGGTTCACGGTCGGCCCGAACACGTCGCCGTAGCGGGAGAACATCGACCCCCAGCACATGCCCACGCGGGCCGAGGGCAGATCGGGGTCGTCGCGGATCGCCTCGGCGATCGACACCGCAATCTGGGCGCCGTCCTCGGGCGCGTCGGCCAGGAACATGATCTCGTCGCCCACGGTCTTGACCACGCGGCCGCCGCCCACGGAGATGATGTCGCGGCAGGTGACCTCGAACTGGGTGACGACGTCCGCCAGCTCCGCCCCGCCGAGGGAGCGCGAGAGCCGCGTGAACTGCACGAGGTCGGCGAATCCGACCGCACGGTTCAGGGGGAACACCTCGTCGTGGGTGCCGTTCTCGCTGGCCTGCAGCACCTCGGAGCCGGCCCGCGCGGAGTACGCGGCGAGCTGGCGGCGGAAGGTGAACAGCACCTGGGTCTCGAGGGTCTCGATGAGCTGCGGGACGGTCTCGAGCATCTGCTCGCGCGCCTCGCCGTCGTCCTTCCCGTCGCGGGTCTTGGCCTCCTCGACGAGGGCCTCGGTGATCCACATGGCCAGGCGCCCCATGTGGTAGCCCAGCCCGCGGGAGATCGAGGTGAAGGCCCGCTCGGAGATCGCGCCGTCGTCGACCATGGCGACCAGGTCGCCGATCGCGAAGGCGTCCTCGTCGGTGAAGACCACGGTGTCCTCGTCGACGGGGCCGAAGCCGAGGGAGCGCCAGTAGGTGGAGATCAGGCGCTCGGGGATGCCCTGCTGCTCGGCGAGGTCCCGGCGCGAGTGCTCGCGCGGTCCCTGCAGGAGCACCCGCTCGAGAGCGCCCACGCTGCGGCGCACCGACTGGAAGCGGCGGTTGAGGGCGGCCATCTCCGCCGGGGAGATCTCGGCCTCGCGCAGGTTCTCGGATCCCTCGAGGTCGTCGATCGCGGCGAGGGCGTCGTGCGGCACGGGCTCGCCGGGGGCGGCGCCCTCGGGCTCCGCGTCGAGGTCGGCGTCGCGGGCGTCGGGCTCGAGGTCCGAGGCGAGGTCCGGGTTCTCGTCGGTCACGGATGGGTCTCCTGGATGTCGTCGGGGGAAGCAGGGGCGGAGGTCGCGGCGGTCGCTCCGGGCGGCGCCGGCGGCGGGCCGTCGCCGACGGTGCGCAGGTGCCGCACATCGCCGGCCGAGACGACCCGCTCCGCGCCCGCGGGCAGGCCCAGCACGAGCCGGCCGTCGGCGTCCAGGCGCAGGGCCCGGGCCGTCGCGCCGCCGCTCGGCGCCTGCCCGGCGTCCGCGCCCGCAGCGGGGACGGACGTCGCGGAGAGGTCGTCGAAGCGCACCTCGCGCCCCAGTGTGAGGCACGCCATACCATAGCGTCCGCGCTGGCCGCTCGCCATCGCGTCCCCCTCGTGGACGTCCAGCAGGGCGAGCTCGCGCTCCACCCCCTCGGCGATCGCCGCCGCGAGGGCACGCGCCGCGGCGTCGCGCGCGGGGTCGGCGGGCCCCAGGTCGGAGGGCCCCGGGTCGGCGGAGGCGATGCCCCCCTCGCCCCAGAGCCAGGCCGGGGGCAGCGCCGCGGGGTCGGAGAGCTCGATGGGGCCGGCGAGGTTGACCCCGATGCCCACCAGGACGTGGTCGGAGCCGTCCCCCTCGAGGAGGATGCCGCCGAGCTTGCGCCCATCGGCGGTCAGCAGGTCGTTGGGCCATTTGAGTCCGATGCCGTCGGCCGCGCCGGTCGCGCCGCGCAGCGCCTCGAGCGCACCGAGGCCCGCCACCAGCGGGTACCAGGAGCGCGCCGCGGGATCGGTCCCGCTCCTGCGCGCGAGCGTGAGCGCCAGCCCTCCGCCCGGGGGCGTGCTCCACGGCCGTCCGAGCCGGCCGCGCCCGCTGCGCTGGTCGCGCGTGAGGACGGCGAGCGGGGGCTGTTCGCCGGAGCGGAGCAGATCCCGGGCGGCGTCCTGGGTGGACGAGGTGTGGTCGAGGACATGCAGGGCGGGTGCGCGCCCTCCCTGCGTCCTCGTCTCTCTGCTGGCCATGCCCGTTCCCGTCCTCCTGCTCGTGCCGGGCCGCGCGCGCCCTCCCGGGGGCCGCGACCTGCCCGCGGCGCCCCGGGTGCGGGGGCGCAGCGCCTGGGTAGCGTAGTATCCCCGTGTTTCCCCGACGGTCCGCACAGGAGGTTCCGTGACCGACGCCCCCCGGCCTCTGAACACGGCCGAACGACTCGCCGACCTGCAGAAACGCGAGGACCGAGTCGTCCACGCAGCTGATGAGGTCGCGGTCGAGAAGCAGCACGCACGCGGCAAGAAGACCGCCCGCGAGCGCATCACCGACCTCCTGGACGACGGTTCGTTCGTCGAGACCGACCGTTTCGTGACGCATCAGTCCCATGCCTTCGGGCTCGAGAGGCGTCGTCCCGACGGCGACGGCATCGTCACCGGGTACGGCACGATCGACGGTCGCCAGGTGTGCGTGTACTCCCAGGACTTCACGGTCTTCGGCGGCTCGCTCGGCGAGGCCCACGGCCGCAAGATCCAGAAGGTGCAGGACCTCGCGCTGTCCACGGGCGTGCCGATCATCGGCATCCTCGACGGCGGCGGCGCGCGCATCCAGGAGGGCGTCGCCTCGCTCGCGATGTTCGCGGGCATCATGCGCCGCAACACCCGCGCCTCGGGCGTGATCCCCCAGATCTCGCTGGTGATGGGTCCCGCCGCAGGCGGCGCCGTCTACTCCCCCGCGCTCACGGACATCATCGTGATGGTCGAGAAGACCTCGCACATGTTCATCACCGGGCCCGACGTGATCCGCACGGTCACCGGGGAGGACGTCGGCTTCGAGGAGCTCGGCGGCGCGCGCACCCATTCGACGCGCTCGGGCGTGGCCCACTACATGGCGCCCGACGAGGACGACGCGATCGAGTACGTCAAGGACGTCCTCAGCTACCTGCCCTCGAACACGCTCAGCCCGGCCCCGTCGTTCCCCACCCCGTTCGAGGAGCAGGCCACGGCGGAGGACAGGGGCCTGGACGACCTGATCCCCGACTCCCCCAACCAGCCCTACGACATGCTGCGGGTGCTGCAGACGGTGCTGGACGAGGGCGAGTTCCTCGAGATCCAGCCCAGCTTCGCCCAGAACATCATGGTGGGCTTCGGCCGCATCGAGGGCGGCAGCGTCGGCATCATCGCCAACCAGCCCTCGCACTTCGCGGGCACCCTGGACATCGACGCCTCCGAGAAGGCGGCGCGCTTCGTGCGCCTGTGCGACGCGAACAACATCCCGGTGCTGACCTTCGTGGACACCCCCGGCTTCCTGCCCGGCACCGACCAGGAGTTCAGCGGCATCATCCGCCGCGGCGCGAAGCTCCTGTACGCGTACGCCGAGGCGACCGTCCCGCTGGTCACCGTCATCACCCGCAAGGCCTACGGCGGCGCCTACATCGTCATGGGCTCCAAGGACCTCGGGGCCGACGTCAACCTCGCCTGGCCCACCGCGCAGATCGCCGTGATGGGCGCGCAGGGCGCCGTGAACATCCTGCACCGCCAGAACCTCAAGAAGGTCGCGGAGGAGGGCGGCGACGTCGAGGCCGAGCGCGCGAAGCTGCAGACGGAGTACGAGGAGGAGTTCGCGACGCCGTACGCCGCCGCCGAGCGCGGCTGGATCGACAGCGTCATCGAGCCCTCCGCCACGCGCGTGCAGATCGCCCGCGCGCTGCGCATGCTCCGCACGAAGCGCCAGTCGCTGCCCACCAAGAAGCACGGGAACATCCCGCTGTGAGCGGGAGCGGTGCGCCGGGTGAGCCGGATCTGCGCGGCGGCCAGGCGGTCGCCGTCGCCGGCGGCGACGTGCGGCTGGTCGCCGGACGCCTGGCCGACGACGAGCTCGCCGCGATCGCGGTCGCGGTCTCCGCGATGAGCGTCGCGAGCCGCATCGAGGCCGGCGAGCGCGAGCTGGCCGACGAGCATCGAGGAGCGGCGGGCGCCTGGTCGGACGCCTCCCACAGCTTCCCGCGCTCCCACGCCCTGCGCGGTCTCCCCTCCGAGTCGGCCTGGATGTTCTCCGACCGCTGACCCCACGGGCCTCCTCGCCTAGTCTGGCGTCATGACCTCCGACGCCCCATCCCAGACCCCCGCCCGACGTGCGCGCACGGCCCTCGACGCCGTGGCCGACGAGCACGTCGCCCGCTCCATCGAGTCCGACCCGTTCCTCGCCACCTCCCTGGGCGTCCCCGGGCACGAGGGCGAGGTGACCGACTACTCCCCCGCCGCGCACGCCGCCCGCACCGACCAGGCCCGTCGGACCCTCGATCGCATCGATCGGACCCCTGACGAGGACGCCGTGGACGCGGTCACCCGCGCCGCCATGCGCGAGCGCCTGGGCCTGGAGATCGAGTTCGCGGACCGCCGCCTCGACGTCGCGAGCGTCAACAACCTCGCCTCGACCCTGCAGATGCGCGACGTGTTCGACCAGATGGCGACCGACACCGCCCAGGACTGGGAGGTCATCGCCGAGCGCCTCGCGAAGATCCCGCAGTCACTCGAGGGCTGGGCCGAGTCCCTCCGCGAGGCCGCCGCCGAGGGGACCGTCTCCGCCCGTCGCCAGCTGGAGCTCGGCGCCGCCCAGGCCCGCGGGTACGCCGAGGACTTCTTCCCCTCCTTCGCGCACGAGGCGATGGGCGACGAGACCCAGCGCGAGCGCGTCCAGGAGGCGGCCGCCGAGGCGTCCCGCGGCTACCAGCGGATCGCGGACGTGCTCGACTCCCTGCGCGACCAGGCTCCGGAGGCCGACGCCGTGGGGCGCGACCACTACCAGCTGGCCTCGCGCCTGTTCCTCGGCGAGGAGGTCGACCTCGAGGAGACGTACGCCTGGGGCATCGACCAGCTGCACGAGATCATCGCCGAGCAGGAGCGGGTGGCGGGCCGGCTGAACGCCCACTACGGCAACGACGGCGGATCCTCGATCGAGGCCGCCCGCGCCTCGCTCGACGCTGACCCCGCGCGGATCCTCCACGGCACCGACGCCCTGCGCGCCTGGATGCAGGAGAAGTCCGACACCGCGCTGCGCGAGCTCACCGGCACCCACTTCGACATCCCCGAGCAGCTGCAGCGCCTGGAGTGCATGATCGCCCGCACGGGCTCCGGCGGCATCTACTACACGGGTCCCAGCGAGGACTTCACGCGGCCCGGCCGGATGTGGTGGGACGTGCCGCCGGAGAACACGGAGTTCCGCACCTGGACGGAGACCACGACCGTCTACCACGAGGGCGTCCCGGGCCATCATCTGCAGGTGGGCACCCAGACCCTCCAGGCCGCGACGCTCAATCGCTGGCGCGCGCTGATGTGCTGGGTCTCCGGGCACGGCGAGGGCTGGGCCCTGTACGCCGAGAAGCTCATGGACTCCCTCGGCCACCTCGAGGACGACGGCGACCGCCTGGGCATGCTCGACTCCCAGCGCATGCGCGCCGGGCGCGTGGTCCTGGACATCGGCCTGCACCTCCAGCTGCCCGTGCCCGAGGGCCTCCCGGGGGCCGACGGCGGGTCATGGACCTTCGACGCCGCCTGGGACTTCATGGCCCCGAACTGGGGCGCGAGCGAGGCCGAGCGCCGCTTCGAGCTGAACCGCTACACGGGCTGGCCCGGCCAGGCCCCGTCCTACGCCGTGGGCCGTCGCACCTGGGAGCAGCTGCGCGCGCAGCACGTCCCCGCGGGCGGAGACCCGCGCGAGTTCCACCGCCGCGCCCTCGAGCTCGGCAGCCTTCCCCTCTCCGTCCTCAAGGAGGCCCTGGCATGAGCACGATCGACGAGTCCCTGCCCCTGCTCCTGCTCGCCTCGGGCTCGGAGGGGCGCCGCGCGACCCTCGAGCGGGCGGGCATCGAGTTCGACCGGATGGCCGCCGATCTCGACGAGGACGGCCTGCTCGAGGCCGCGGGCGATCTCGAGCCCGCCGAGGCGGTGCTGCTGCTCGCCCGCGAGAAGGCCCACGCGGTCGTCGAGGCGTCCGAGGGCGGTTGCGTCGTCCTCGGCTGCGACTCCATGCTCGAGGTCGACGGGGAGGTCATCGGCAAGCCCCACACGCCCGAGCGGGCCAGGGCGCGCTGGCGGGAGCTGCGCGGGCGCAGCGCGGTGCTGCACAGCGGGCACTGGCTCGTGGACGACCGCGACGTCGAGGACGAGGGCACGGGCGCGACGATCGGGGCGACGGCGAGCGCAGAGGTCTCCTTCGCCGATCTCTCCGACGAGGAGATCGAGGCCTACGTCGCGACCGGCGAGCCGCTCGGCGTCGCGGGCGGCTTCACGATCGACGGGATCGGCGGCCCTTTCATCACCTCCGTGACGGGGGATCCGCACGCCGTCGTCGGCCTGAGCCTCCCGCTGCTGCGCGATCTGCTCGCCCAGATCGACATCGGCATCCACGAGCTCTGGCGCGAGGGCTGAGGCCCGGGCGCGGAGTCGCGCGGAGTGAGGTGCGCGGCGCGACGCGCGGGAGGATTCGACGCGCGCTCCCGCTGAACTAGACTCGACCCGATCATCTCCCCCGGAAGGACCCGCCCCATGGCATCTCGCAACTCCCAGCACCGCCCGTTCGGATCGGTGCTCATCGCCAATCGCGGGGAGATCGCGGTGCGTGTGGCCAGGGCCTGCAAGGACGCGGGGCTGCGCTCGATCGCCGTCTACGCGGACCCCGATCGCAACGCCCTGCACACCACGGTGGCCGACGAGGCCTACGCGCTGGGCGGCGAGACCGCCGCGAACTCGTACCTGGTCGTGGACAAGCTCCTGGACATCGCCGAGCGCTCGGGCGCCGAGGCCGTCCACCCCGGATACGGCTTCCTCTCGGAGAACGCCGAGTTCGCGCAGGCCGTGATCGACGCGGGCCTGGTGTGGATCGGTCCGCCCCCGTCGGCCATCGAGTCGCTCGGCGACAAGGTCTCCGCGCGCCACATCGCCGAGAAGGCCGGCGCGCCGCTCGTCGCGGGCACCAAGGACCCTGTCGAGGGCAGCGACGAGGTCGTCGCCTTCGCCCGCGAGCACGGCCTGCCGATCGCGATCAAGGCCGCCTTCGGCGGCGGCGGCCGCGGCCTCAAGGTCGCCCGCGAGGAGTCCGAGGTCCGCGAGCTGTTCGACTCCGCGGTGCGCGAGGCGACCGCCGCCTTCGGCCGCGGCGAGTGCTTCGTCGAGAAGTACCTCGACGCCCCGCGGCACGTGGAGACGCAGTGCCTCGCCGATTCCCACGGCAACATCCAGGTGGTCTCGACCCGCGACTGCTCCCTGCAGCGCCGCCATCAGAAGCTCGTCGAGGAGGCGCCCGCGCCGTACCTCAGCCGCGAGCAGAACGCCGAGCTCGTGGCCGCCTCGAAGTCGATCCTCGCCGAGGCGGGTTACGTGGGCGCCGGCACCTGCGAGTTCCTCGTGGGCACGGACGGCACCATCTCCTTCCTCGAGGTCAACACGCGCCTCCAGGTCGAGCACCCGGTCTCCGAGGAGGTCGCCGGCGTGGACCTGGTGCGCGAGCAGTTCCGCATCGCCGCCGGCGAGAAGATCTCCTCGGCCGACCCGATCGCGCGCGGCCACTCCTTCGAGTTCCGCCTGAACGGCGAGGACGCGGGCCGCGGCTTCCTGCCCTCGCCCGGCGTGGTGAAGCTGTTCTCCCCGCCCTCGGGCCCCGGCGTGCGCGTGGACTCCGGCGTGCGCGAGGGCGACGAGGTCTCGGGCGCCTTCGACTCGATGCTCGGCAAGCTCATCATCACCGGCGCGACCCGCCAGGAGGCGCTCGAGCGCTCCCGCCGCGCGCTCGACGAGTTCCGCATCGAGGGCATGCCCACGGTGCTCCCCTTCCACCGGAAGGTCGTGAGCGACCCGGCGTTCGCGCCGGCGGACCCCAAGACCCCGTTCTCCGTCCACACCCGCTGGATCGAGACCGAGTTCCACAACGACATCCCGCAGGCCGCGCTGCCGGCGCAGCCCGAGGAGCCCGAGGGCCGCGAGTCCGTGGTCGTCGAGGTCGACGGCCGCCGCGTCGAGGTCAGCCTGCCGGCCTCCCTGCGCGCCCCGCAGCAGCCCGTGCGCCAGCGCCGCCGCGTCGGCAAGCGCCAGGCGGAGGCCGGCTCCGCGGGCGGCGCCGCCGTCACCGCGCCGATGCAGGGCACGATCGTGAAGATCATGGTCGAGAACGGGCAGAGCGTCGCCGACGGCGACCTCGTGCTCGTCCTCGAGGCGATGAAGATGGAGCAGCCCATCACCGCGCACCGCTCCGGGAAGATCTCGGGCCTGGACGCCGAGGTCGGCGCCACCGTGTCCGCGGGCGCCGTGCTCTGCAGCATCGAGGACTGAGAGCGCTCGTCACCGCACCCGCACGGGCGCGCGGGTCCGCGCTCCCCGGCCCGTCCCGGGGTGCTGCGGCGCCTACTCCCCCGCGGGCCGTCTCGCCGCCTCGGCGATCGAGCCGGTGAGCGAGGGGTAGACGGTGAAGGCCGAGGCGAGCTCGTCGGCCGTCATCCGCTGCGCGACGGCGAGGGTGATGGGGTGGATGAGCTCGCTCGCCCGCGGGGCGACGACCACCCCGCCCATCACGGTCCCCGATCCGGGGCGCACGACGAGCTTCACGAAACCGGCCGTGAGCCCCTGCATCTTCGCGCGCGGGTTCGTCGCGAGCGGGAGCACGTGCACCTCGCCGTCGGCCCCGTCGACGAGCTCGCGGGCGCCGAGCCCGACCATGGCGATCTCGGGGCTCGTGAACACGGCCGAGGACACCTGCTGGTGGATGAGCGGGCTCACCGCATCGCCGAGGGCGTGGTGCATGGCGATGCGCCCCTGCATGGCGGCGACGGAGGCGAGCGGGTGGACGCCCGTGCAGTCGCCCGCCGCGTAGACCCCGCGCACGGAGGTGCGGGAGACCCGGTCGGTGTCGATGTGACCGCTCGGCCGCAGGCGCACGCCCGCCTCCTCGAGCCCCAGCCCCGCGGTCGCGGGGACCGCGCCGAGGGCCATCAGCACGTGGCTCCCGCGGATCTCCCGGCCGTCCTCGAGGGTGACGAGGACCCCTTCCCCGCTGCCGTCACCGTCGTCCCCGCCGTCGGCGCCGTCGCCGTCGGCGACCCGTTCGCGCCGCGCGGACGCGGCGCGCGAGCGGGAGCACAGGGTGACGCCGCGGCGGGTGAAGGCCTCCTCGAGCACGGCCGCGGCGTCCTCGTCGCCTCCCGGGAGCACCCGGTCGCGCGAGGAGACCAGGGTGACCTCGCTGCCGAGGGCGCGGTAGGCGCTCGCGAACTCGGCGCCGGTGACGCCCGAGCCGACGACGATCAGGTGCGAGGGCAGCTCGTCGAGGTCGTAGAGCTGGGTCCAGGACAGGATCCGCTCGCCGTCGGGGCGCCCCTCGGGCAGCTCGCGGGGTCGCGCGCCGACGGACAGCAGGACCACGTCGGCCGGGAGCACCTCGACGACCTCGCCGTCCGCCGAGAGCACCGCCACGTGCTCGGCGTCCTCGAGGCGTCCGCGTCCCGCGCGCACCACGACGCCGGAGGCCGCGAGCGAGGCCGCGATGTCCTCCGACTGGGCGCGGGCGAGGGCGCGCAGCCGCTCGTTCACGCGCGCGAGGTCCACCGTGAGGGACCCGGCGACGGGCTCTCCGGCGTCCTCGGCGTCGCGGATGCCGAGCCCGGCCGAGGCGCCGACGAGGTCGAGGACGTCGGCCGTGGCGACGAGGCTCTTGGAGGGGACCACGTCGGTGAGCACCGCCGCGCCGCCGATGCCGCGCTCCTCGACGAGGGTCACCCGGGCGCCGGTGCGCGCGGCCGTCAGCGCCGCCTCGTACCCGCCTGGACCTCCGCCGATGATCACGACCCGCGGCTTCGCGCCGTCGTCGGCGCCGGTGCGGTCGGGGTCCGGGGGCAGTGCTGTGCTCGGATCGGCCATCTGCTCATTGTGGCCCACGAGCCGCCGTAGGCTGGGGCGCATGAGCGAACTCGACGTCGATCCCCAGGCCGCGGCCCGCGAGGCGGCCGCCCGCATCGCCGAACTCAGCGGCGTCCCCCGTCATGACATCGCCCTGGTGCTGGGCTCCGGGTGGGGCGGCGCGGCCGACCTGCTGGGTGAGACCGTCTGGGAGGCTCCCGCGACCCAGGTCCCCGGCTTCCGCGCGCCCGCTCTCGCGGGCCACGTGGGGACGCTGCGCTCCATCGCGATCGAGGGCGGCGACGCCCACGCGCTCGTGATCGGGGCCCGCACCCACTACTACGAGGGCGCGGGGGTCGAGGCGGTGGTGCACGGCGTGCGCACCGCCGCGGCGACCGGCGCCGGCACCATGGTGCTGACCAACGGGTGCGGCGGGATCGACGAGTCCTGGGCGCCCGGCACCCCGGTGCTGATCTCCGACCAGATCAACTTCACGGGCGCGAGCCCGCTGCGCGGCGCGACCTTCGTGGACGTCACCGATCTGTACACCCCGCACCTGCGGGACGTGGCCCACGAGGTCGACCCCTCCCTCGCCGAGGGCGTGTACATGCAGTTCCGCGGCCCCAGCTACGAGACCCCCGCCGAGGTCCGCATGGCGCGCACGATGGGCGCGACGCTCGTGGGCATGTCCACCGCGCTCGAGGCGATCGCCGCCCGCGAGGCGGGCATGGACATCCTGGGCATCTCCCTGGTGACGAACCTGGCGGCCGGCATCAGCCCGACCCCGCTCAGCCACGAGGAGGTCGTCGAGGCGGGCCGCGAGGCCGGGCCGCGCATCGCAGACCTGCTCGCGCGCGTGGTGCGCAGGATCGCCGAGGCCGTGTGATGATCGACGCGCAGCTGCGCTCCCGCGCGCAGGAGTGGATGGACGACGATCCCGACCCGTCGACGCGGACCGCGCTGCAGGGCCTGCTCGACCAGGCGGACGGAGAGGGCCAGGAGGCCGCGGCCGCGGCCGAGGAGCTGGCCGACGCCTTCGACGGCACCCTCGCCTTCGGCACCGCGGGCCTGCGCGGTCGCATGGGCCCCGGCCCGCACCGCATGAACCTCTCCGTGGTCTCCCGCGCCGCCCGCGGCCTGGCCGACCACCTGCTCGGCGAGCTCGGCCGAGGCGGCACCGACGCGGCGCCGCTCGTGGTGATCGGGCACGACGCCCGCCACCACTCCGAGGCCTTCGCGCGGGAGTCCGCGGCGATCATGACGGCCGCCGGCTGCCGGGTGGTGCTCTCCGACGGGCACTGTCCGACCCCGCTCGTGGCCTTCGCGACCCGGCACCTGGACGCCGACGCCGGGGTCGTCGTCACCGCCTCCCACAATCCTCCGGCCGACAACGGCTACAAGGTGTACCTGGGCGGCCGTGCGAGCGACGCCGACGGGCGGGGCGTGCAGATCGTCCCGCCGTCGGATGCGCAGATCGCCGCGCGCATCGCGGCCGTCGGCCCCGTCCGGGAGATCCCGCGGGCGGAGTCGGGCTGGGCGGTCATGGACCCCGCCGTCCCCGAGGCCTATCTCGAGGCGATCTCCACGATCCTGCAGCCGGACTCGCCGCGCGAGGCGCGGATCGTGCACACCGCCATGCACGGCGTCGGCGGGGCGACGGCGATCGCCGCCCTCCACCGGAACGGCTTCACGGATGTGCACTCGGTCGCCAAGCAGGCCGATCCGGACCCGGACTTCCCCACCGTCGCCTTCCCCAACCCCGAGGAGAAGGGCGCGATCGACCTCGCCCTCGAGCTCGCGCGGACCGTCGAGGCCGACGTGGTGATCGCGAACGATCCCGATGCCGACCGCTGCGCCGCCGCGGTCGTGGATCCCCACCTGGGCGGCTGGCGGATGCTCACGGGCGACGAGCTGGGCGTGCTGCTGGGGGCGCGGCTCATGCGCGTGCACGGCACCCGCGGCGTGTTCGCGAACTCGGTGGTCTCCTCCCGCTGGCTCTCGCGGGTCGCCGAGGCCGAGGGCCGCGGGTCGGCGACCACGCTGACCGGCTTCAAGTGGATCTCCCGCGCCCCGGGCATCGTCTTCGGCTACGAGGAGGCGATCGGCTACTGCGTCCTGCCGGACGTGGTGCGCGACAAGGACGGGCTCTCGACGGCGCTGCTGGTCGCGGAGGCCGCGGCCGACGCGCGCTCGCGCGGACGCAGCCTCGTGGAGGATCTCGACGACCTCGCGCGGTCCACGGGGCTCTTCGCGACCTCTCAGCTCTCGATCCGCGTCACCGAGCTCTCCGAGCGCGACGTGATGATGGCGCGCCTGCGCGAGCAGCCGCCCCGCGCTCTCGCGGGCAGCGCCGTCACCGAGGTGCAGGACCTCGCCGAGGGATCCGTGGCGACCACGGGCCTGCCCCCGACCGACGGCGTGCTGCTCGCGACGGCCGACGACTCCCGCGTGATCGTGCGGCCCTCCGGCACCGAGCCCAAGCTCAAGTGCTACATCGAGGTGCACGAGGCGGTGGCCCCTGAGGCTGACGCGGCAGCGCTCGGCGACGTGCGGACGACCGCCGCCGCACACCTCGAGCAGATCACCCAGGAGATGCGGACGTCCCTGACCGGGGCATGAGGGGCGCCATGCAGAGGATCGCCGTCGTCGGATCGGGCGGGAGCGGCAAGACCTACGTGTCCCGCGCGCTCGGGAAGATGCTCGACGTCCCGGTCACGCATCTCGACGCCGTGTACTACGACGAGGACTGGCATCCGCTGCCCGCCGAGCAGTTCGCAGCGCGCCAGCGCGACATGGTCAGCGGGGACCGGTGGGTGATCGACGGGAATCACTGCGCGACGCTTCCGATCCGTCTTGCCGCATGCGACACCGTGGTGATGATGGACGTGTCCACGGCAAGCGCACTCCTCGGGGTCCTCTGGCGACAGCTGCGCCATGGCGCCGGCCACCACGCGAACGGGGTGCACAACCGTCTGAACCTCGGCGTGCTCTGGTACGTCGCGACCTACCGGCGGCGCATGCGTCCCCGGATGATCGCCGAGATGGCCCAGGTCGCCGAGCACGTCGACGTCGTGCGACTGACGAGCCGACGGCGGGCGCGACGCTGGCTGCGTGACCTCTCGGCGCGCCGATCGACGATCCCGGTGCGAGACGCGCACCCCACGACGCACGGAGGAGATGACCAGTGATGACCGATGGTCCGCGCGAGAGCGGTCTGCTCCCCGTCGCCGACGGCCAGAGCATCTACTGGGAGGAATGGGGCGCCCCGGACGGTGTGCCCGCCCTGTATCTCCACGGCGGTCCGGGCGGCGGGCTCGGCAGGAGCGGGTACCGCTACCGGTTCGACCTCGAGCGCACCCGGGTGATCGGACTCGAGCAGCGCGGCTGCGGACGTTCGCTGCCGCACGCCTCGGATCCCGAGGTGCCCCTGGCGGCGCACACGACGCAGCACCTCATCGACGACATCGAGGCCCTGCGCGAGGCGCGCGGCGTGGAGCGCTGGATCCTCAACGGGGTGTCCTGGGGCTCCACCCTCGCCCTCGCGTACGCGCAGTCCCATCCCGAGCGGGTGCTCGGCGTGGTGCTGTTCGCGGTGACGACGACCCGCCGCCGGGAGATCGACTGGATCACCGAGGGCGTGGGGGCGATCTTCCCGGAGGCCTGGGACCGCTTCGCCTCCTTCGCCGAGGGCGCGGGCATTGGATTTGCGCGCGGTGAGGGCCGGATCGTCGAGGCCTACGCTCGCCTGGTGAACTCCGCGGACGCGGCCGTGCGCGACGCGGCCTCGCGGGAGTGGGCGCTGTGGGAGGACACCCACGTCTCGATCGGCGTCGGGGCCGCCGACAGTCCCGGCGGCCGCAACGGAGCGCAGCACAACGGGCCTCGCCCCGCAGTGCGCCGCGATCCGCGCTGGGAGGACGACGCGTTCCGTCTCGCCTTCGTGCGCCTGACCACGCACTACTGGTCGCACGACGGATTCCTGGACCCGCCGCTGCTCGAGAACATGGCGGCGCTGGAGGGGGTGCCCGCGGTGCTGATCCATGGTCGCCGGGACGTCTCGGGCCCTGCCGTGACGGCGTGGGAGCTGCACCGCCGCTGGCCGGGATCGACGCTCGTCATCGACGAGCAGGACGGGCACGGCGGCACGTCCATGGTCGAGGCGTGGAGCGCCGCGAACGCGAGGCTGCTCGATCCCGTCGGCCCCTGATCAGCGCTCGCGGCGCCGGTGCCAGATCTGATGGGCGCGGCCGCTGGGCAGCGTGACCGACTCGATGACGAAGTCGTCGGAGGAGGGCAGGCCGCCTTCGAGCAGACGCGTGCCCGATCCGATGGTGACCGGCACGATCGTGAGGTGCATCGTGTCGACGAGGTCGGCCGCGAGGAACTCCCGCACCGTGGTCGGTCCACCGCCGATCCGCACGTCCGTGCCCGGGGCGAGCTCATGCGCCCTCTGCAGGGCCTCCTGCGGCGAGGCGTCCAGGAAGTGGAAGACGGTGCCGTTGTCGAAGGCGATCGGCTCGCGCTCGTGGTGGGTGAGGACGATGACGGGCGTGCGGAACGGCGGCTCCTCGCCCCACCAGCCGCGCCAGCCGTCATCGGGCCACGGCCCCGTCTGCGGGCCGAACTTGCGTCGGCCCATGATCTCGACGCCGATGCCCTGGCCCCACAGGCTCGTCATCGCGGCGTCGAAGCTGGGGTCCTCGACCTTGTCGACGCCGTGGATGGCGCGGCCGTCGAACCCTCGGGTGAGCGCGATCGCCTCTCCGAACGGCTCCTCGAAGGTCACGTAGGAGCCTGCGGCGAACCCGTCGAGGGAGACGAACATGCCCTGCACGCGGGTCCGCGAGGCATCGGCGGAGGTCGTGGTGTCGGTGCGGTCGGCGCTCATGCCTCGAGTATGCGCGCCGTGCTCTCCGCGCGCGTGTCCGTTCGTGCGGGCCCTGACCTCGCTCTCCCGCGGGAGCTCCCGGCTGCTCGGAAATCGCTGGTCCCCCGATGCGCGCGGGCATACCCTCGCGCCATGACCGGACTGGCACTGGACGGCATCGACGTCGACGCGCACTCGCCCGAGATGCTCGCGGTCTTCTGGGCCGCACTCCTCGACCGCGAGGCGGCACCTGACACAGCACCCGGGACGGGAGGCGACTGGTGCGTCGTGCCGAGCGGCCGTGCGGGTGAGGGTGAGGGTGAGGGCCTCCGCCTGCGCTTCGTGCCGACGAGCATCCCGAAGGCCTCACAGAACCGCATCCACCTCGATCTCACCACCACGAGCGCCTTGTCGATGGAGGCGATGATCGCGCGTGCGCTCCGCGCAGGGGGTCGGCGGGCCGACATCGGCCAGGGCGATGAGGACCCGCACGAGGTGCTCGCGGATCCCGAGGGCAACGAGATGTGCATCATCGAGCCGGGCAACGGATTCCTCCGCGGCACCGGGGTGATCGGCGCCGTCAACTGCGACGGCACCCACGCGCTGGGCGGGTTCTGGAGTGCGGCCCTGGGCTGGCCGCTGGTCTGGGACGAGGGCGAGGAGACCGCGCTCCAGTCGCCCCGCGGCGGTGCCAAGATCACCTGGTCGGGCACGCCTCTGATGCCACGCCACGGGAGGGACCGGATCCGCCTCGCGCTCCGCGTCCGGGACGACGCGGAGCTGGATGCTGCGTGCGAGCGGCTGGAGCGCCTCGGCGCGCGCGTCGCATCAGCGGGCGGTCCGCCGGCCGGGGCATCATCGACGACGATGGCGGATCCGGACGGCAACGAGTTCGTCGTGCGCGTCGCCCTGCCGCACTGAGCGGATCTGCACGCCCGACCCGAACTCAGCGCCCGCGGGCGGCCGCCTTCGCGAGCAGCCCCGTGGGGAGGAAGCGGGTGAGTGCGACGATCGCCCGGTAGCGGCGGCTCGGCACGGAGATCGCCCTGCCGCGGGCGACGTCGTGCAGGGACTCCTCGACGACCCGCGGCGCATCGAGCCACATCCACCCGGGGATGCCCTCCTTGCCCCGCGCCAGGCCCATCCGGGCATGGAACTCCGTGTGGGTGAAGCCGGGGCAGACCGCCGTGACGCTCACGCCGCGCGGCCGGTATCGGGCGTTCGCCCAGCGGGAGAAGCTCACGGTCCAGGCCTTCGCGGCCGAGTACGTGGAGCGCGGGGTGAAGGCGGCGACCGAGGCGATGTTCAGGATCGCCCCGCGCCCGCGCTCGAGCATGCCGGGGAGGACCGCATGCATCAGTCGCATGGGCACCTCGTCGTGCAGGCGCAGATGGCGCACCTCGTCCTCGATGTCGTTGCGCTCGAAGGCGAGGGGCAGTCCGAAGCCGGCGCTGCTCACGAGGACGTCGACGGGACGCGAGGGCTCCGAGAGCCGGGCGACGACGGCCTGCACGTCCGCGTCCTGCGCGAGGTCCGCGGACAGCACCTCGATGCCGTCGGCGCCGAGGCTCTCGAGCTCGGTCGCCAGCTCCTCGAGCGCCGATGCCCGGCGCGCGACGAGGACCAGATGATCGCCGCGACGGGCGAGGGCACGCGCGTACTCCGCGCCCAGTCCCGCGCTCGCCCCGGTGATGAGCGACGTCCGCGTCATCGGTGCTCTCCCGACCCCGTGCTCAGTACCCGGAGCCGGCGGCGTCGCCCTCGAGGACGCCGCGGGAGCCGGAGAGGCCGAGCCGGGAGGCGCCGGCGGCGACCATCGCCTCGGCGGCCTCGCGCGTGCGTACGCCGCCCGAGGCCTTCACGCCGAGCCGGTCGCCGACCGTCCTGCGCATGAGGGCGACCGCGTGCTCGGTGGCTCCGCCCGCGGGGTGGAAGCCGGTGGAGGTCTTCACGAAGTCGGCGCCCGCGCGCTCGGCCGCCTCGCACACGGCCACGATCTGCTCGTCGCTGAGCACGGCCGACTCGATGATCACCTTGAGCACGGTCGGTGCGGGAACCGCCTCGCGCACGGCGCGGATGTCGGCCTCGACGCCGTCGACGTCGCCGGAGACCGCGAGGCCCACGTTGATGACCATGTCGACCTCGTCCGCCCCGCGCGCGACGGAGTCCGCGGCCTCGGCGGCCTTGATCGAGCTCTGGTGCTGGCCCGAGGGGAAGCCGCACACGGTCGCGACCTTGACGGTGGTCTGGACCGGGAGCATCGAGGGCGAGACGCAGATCGAGTAGGTGCCGAGCTCCTCGGCCTCGCGGGCGAGGGCGTCGACGTCGGCCCGCGTGGCCTCGGGCTTGAGCAGGGTGTGGTCGATCATCGGGGCGAGCTGATCATTCGGGAGGTTCGTCATGACGCAGATTCTTCCACGCGCAGCTCGGGGGCGGGACTGCCCCAACACACGCCGACGCCACCTATCTACCTGTGTGATAGGTTCGATTCGTCGTTCGGCGCCGCACGCAGGATCCGCCCCGAGGGCTTCACCCCCGGCGCACCCGATGCGCCCCGTCGCCGGGCACAGCGATCCCCACTCAGTCCCTCCCGAGGAGTCCCGTCGATGTCGACGTCCGTGCAGTCGTCACCCCCAGAGCGCGCCACCCTGTCCGCGCACGTGGATCCGTACAGGGTCGACGGCTCGCAGATCACCGATCCGCCGCGCACCTTCCGCGGCAAGCTGCGCTTCCTGGGTCCGGGCATGATCACCTCGGCCGCCGTCGTCGGCTCCGGCGAGCTGCTCACCGCGACCACGCTGGGCGCGCAGGTCGGCTTCATGCTGCTGTGGCTCGTGCTGGTCTCGACGTTCCTCAAGGTATGGGTGCAGATCGAGCTCGCCCGCTGGTCGATCTCCACCGGCAGGGTCGCGATCGACGGCTACGACGACGTCCCTCCCCGCATCCTCAAGCGCGGCTGGATCTCCTGGCTCGTGCTGCTGATGTTCCTGCAGTTCTTCATCGGCCAGGCCGGCGTGATCAGCGCCTCCGCCTTCGCCTTCAGCTCCCTGATGCCGATCGGCTCCGAGCCCTATTCGCTGCTGTCCATCGGCGTGTGGGTCGCGATCCTCGTGGCGGTCGCGATCGGGATCCATGTCTTCAACCGCTACGCGGTCGTCGAGAACGTCTCGACGGTGCTCGTGCTCGTGGTGACCGCCTTCGCCGTGATCATGCTGTTCCTGCTCAACGGCACCGACTACGCATGGACCCTGGGTGACGTGGCCGACGGCATGCAGCTGCGGATCGCCGCGGGATCCGCGGGCGTCGCCCTGGCGATGTTCGGCATGACCGGCGTCGGCGCCGGCGAGACCACCGCCTACACCTACTGGGTCGTCGAGAAGGGCTACGCGGCCTGGACGGGCGTCGACGACGGCTCGCAGGCCTGGATCGACCGCGCCCGCGGATGGATCTCGGTGATGAAGGTCGACGTCTGGGTCTCCTGGGTCATCTACACCTGTTCGACCGCGGCCTTCTTCATGCTCGGCGCGGCCGTCCTGCACCCGCAGGGCCTGGTGCCGGAGGGCAACGAGGTGATGGTGACGATCTCGTCGATCTTCGACTCGACGGTCGGCACCTGGGGCGGGGTCGTCTTCCTCGCCGGCGCGGGCCTCGCCCTGTTCAAGACGATCCTCGCGAACGTCCCGAGCCTGGGCCGCCAGGTCGGGCACACCCTTGCGATCTTCGGCGCCTACGACTGGTCCGACCAGGTGGTCCGCGACCGCTGGCAGCGGGTGATCATGATCGTGCTGCCGATCGGATGGGGCGTGCTCGGCACGCTCGTCTCCTCGCCGCTGGCCCTCGTGGTCATCGCGGGCATCCTCAACGCGATCTTCCTCATCGGCGCCGCGATCGCGACCCTGTACCTCGCGCGCACGCAGACCTCGCCGGCGATCCGCGACGGGCGTCCCACTTCGGTGATGCTGTGGATCTCCGCGATCGCGATCATCATGGTGGGTGTGATCGGACTGGTGAACTCCCTGTGAGCACGACGCCCGCCTGGGCCTACCTCTCGGACGACGGGACCGGCGAGGAGGGGACGGCCCTCAGCCGCGAGTCCCTCGCCGCCCGCGCCCGCCAGGCGGTGCTCGACCTCATCGACGACGAGGGGCTCGGCGAGGGCGACACCCTGCCCGCGACCGGCGCGCTCGCCGAGCGCTTCGGTGTCTCGCGCACGGTCGTCCGTGAGGCGCTGAGCGCGCTCGCGGCGCTGGGCATCATCGAGATCGCCAACGGTCGCAGCGCGAGCGTGCGCGCACCGGACCACTCCCTCATCCGCTTCTCCCTCGCGCGCGCCCTGCGCGAGTCGCCGGGCGGAGGATTCACCGCCCTCATGGACCTGCGCTCCCCGCTCGAGGCGCGGGCGGCCCGCCTCGCCGCCGTGTCCCTCGCGTCCGAGGAGCGGTCGGAGGACCGTCAGGGCCTCGCCGACCTGCTCCGGGAGATGGGCGAGGCTCTCGAGGACTCCGAGCGCTACCCGCAGCTGGACCTGCGCCTGCACGGCGAGATCGCCCGGCTCAGCGGGAACCTCGCGCTGCAGGGCGTGCTCGACGCCGTGCGCACTCCGCTGTTCCGCGCCATGCAGGACCTGCGCGCGACGCGCGACACCCGCGGCCTCGTGGGCGCCGAGCACGCCGAGCACGTCCGCATCGTCGAGGCGATCCTCGCGGGGAACGCCCGCGGCGCCGAGGCCGCCATGGCCGAGCACATGGAGGCCGTCGCCTCCCTGGACGCGCCGGCCGCGCCCGGACGCACGCGCCCGGGTTGAGCCCGCGGGGCCGCTCCCGCTCCCACTTCGCTTCCGCTCCACCGCTCCACCGCTCCCTCGAAAGGCGAACACCATGCGCGCTCTCCAGCTCCAGAAGGCACAGGACCTCCGGGTCGTCGACCGCGAGATCCCAGAGCTCGGTCCCGACGACGTCCAGATCGACGTCGAGTGGGGCGGCATCTGCGGCTCGGACCTCGGCTACTGGCGCCACGGCGCGACCGGGACCGCCCAGATGCGCCACCCGCTCGTGCTGGGCCACGAGGTCTCCGGCCGCATCCGCGCCCTCGGCCAGGACGTCGAGGGGCTGACGGTGGGCCAGGCGGTCACCGTCCACCCCGCGCGCACCACCGGTCCCCTGCCCGAGCGCCTCGCCGGACGGGACAACCTCCATCCCGATCTCACCTACCTGGGCTCCGCCATGCGCGACCCGCACACCGACGGCGGCTTCGCACAGGTGCTGCAGGTGCGCGCCGCGCAGGTGGTCCCGCTGCCCGAGGGCCTCGACACGCGACGGGCCGTGCTCGCGGAGCCGCTGGGCGTCGCGATGCACGCCGTCCACCGGGCGGGCGACGTCGAGGGCGCGCACGTGCTGGTCAGCGGCTGCGGCCCCGTCGGCCTCCTGGTCGTCCTCGCCGTGAAGGCCGCGGGCGCCGCCCACGTCACCGCGATCGACCTCGCCGAGCCCGCGCGCGCCGCGGCCGCCTCCGTGGGGGCCGACGTCACGACCGACTCCCCCGAGGGCATGGACGAGCGCATCAGCGTCGCCTTCGAGTGCTCCGGGGCGCCCGCCTCCCTCGACGGGATCATCCGCTGCATCCCCCGCGCCTCCACGATCGTGCAGGTCGGGAACCTGCCCGTGACTCCCGTGACGGTCTCCCTGGGGCCGATCGTCTCCAAGGAGATCGACTACCGCGGCACCTTCCGCTTCGTCGCCGAGATCGAGGACGCGGTGCGCCTGCTGGCCGGGAGCGACACGGCGGAGCGCGTGATCAGCCACGAGTTCCCCCTCGACGAGGCCGAGGCCGCCTTCACCACCGCCGGGACCGATCCCACGAGCAGCAAGGTGATCCTGCGCATCGGCTGAGCGGGCGGTTCCCGCGTCCTCGTCGGGGCCCGATCCCCTAGACTCGGACCCCATGACAGACCCCGCCGCAGCCCCCGCCTCACCCCGTCGGATCGTCCTGGTGGCGGGCCCCTCGGGCAGCGGCAAGGGCGTGATGACGCAGCGCAGCGGGCTTCCTCTCGTGCCTCTCGACGAGTTCTACCGCGACGGCGACGACGAGGCGCTCCCGCAGCGCTTCGGGATCGTCGACTGGGACGACCCGGCGTCCTGGAACGTGGGCGCGGCGCTCGAGGCGCTCACCGCTCTCGCCCACGACGGCCGGGCGGACATCCCCGAGTACTCGATCTCCCGCTCGCGGCGCACCGGCACGCGCACGCTCGAGGTCGACGAGGAGCGGGTCATCGTCGCCGAGGGCATCTTCGCGGCCGAGCTCATCGCCCCGCTGCGGGCGGCGGGCCTGCTCGCCGACGCCCTCGTCGTCGACCGTCCCGCGCCCCTCGTGTTCTCCCTGCGCCTGGCCCGCGATCTCTCCCAGTCCCGCAAGCCCCCGCTCACGCTCGTGCGACGCGGCTGGGGACTCGCCCGCGACCAGCGCGGCGACGTGGCCCGCTGGAGGGCAGCCGGGATGCGCTGCGTCGGCCTGCGCGAGGGCACCGCCCACCTGCGCGCCCTCGCGGACACGGCCCGCGCCGAGGCCCGGGTGCAGAGCCCGACGCGCTCCGTCGGCGCTCCCGAGGCAGCCCCCGGGGCGGCATCGGGCGGGACCGGGCCGGCCGTGCTCACCATCGCGGCGGTCTGCTTCCTGCGCGAGGGCCCGTCGGGACTCGAGCTGTTCGCGGTCCGCAAACGCGGCACCGACGCGTTCATGCAGGTCGGCGGCAAGCTCGAGCCCGGGGAGGACGCCCGTGAGGCGGCCGTCCGCGAGGTGATCGAGGAGCTCGACGTCGTGCTCGAGGAGGAGAGCCTGGACCTGCTCGGCGAGTTCGAGGCCCCGGCCGCGAACGAGGCCGAGACCATCGTGCGGGCGAGCGTGTTCCTCGCACCCTCGGACTCCCTGCCCCGCGACGTCGAGGTCTTCGCGGAGCTCGAGGAGGGCCGCTGGTTCCCCCTCGACGCGGACGACGCCCCCGGGGTGCAGCTCGCGCCGCTGATGACCGATCACATCGTCCCGCGCCTGCGCTCGCTGCTCGGCTGAGCGGGACCGCCCCGCGGGCCTCAGGCGATGCGGTCCAGCACGATCCGGCGCGCGTCCTCGGAGGCGGTCGCCTCGATCGTCCAGGCACCGTCGATCGCCTCGAGCGCGCGGCCGAAGCGGTCGGGCGTGTCGGTGTGCAGGGTCGCGAGCACCTCGCCCGCGGCGACCCTCTCCCCCACCACCTTGTGGAGCTCGACGCCCGCGCCGGCCTGCACGGCCTCGCCGGGACGGGACCGCCCGGCGCCCAGGCGCCAGCCGGCCACGCCGACCTGCAGGGCGTCCAGGCCCGTGACCACGCCGTCGGCCGACGCCCGGACCTCCTCGGTGTCCGATGCCACGGGCAGAGGCGCCTCGGGATCGCCGCCCTGGGCGGAGATCATGCGCTTCCAGGTGTCCATCGCGCGGCCGTCGGCGAGGGCGGCCTCGACGTCGACGTCGTCCTTCCCGGCGGCGGCGAGCATCTCGCGGGCCAGCGCCACCGTGAGCTCGACGACGTCCGCGGGGCCGCCGCCCGCGAGCACGTCGAGGCTCTCGCGGACCTCGAGGGCGTTGCCGACCATCCGGCCGAGCGGCGCGGACATGTCGGTGAGCAGGGCGACGGTGCGCACGCCCGCGTCGGTGCCGAGGTCGACCATCGTGCGGGCGAGCTCGCGGGCGTCGGACTCCTCGCGCATGAAGGCGCCGGCGCCGGTCTTCACGTCGAGGACGAGCGCGGCGGTGCCCTCGGCGATCTTCTTGCTCATGATCGAGCTCGCGATCAGGGGGATCGCCTCGACGGTGCCGGTGACGTCCCGCAGCGCGTAGAGCTTCTTGTCAGCCGGGGCGAGGCCGGAGCCGGCCGCGCAGATCACGGCGCCCACGTCCTCGAGCTGCGCCATCATCTCCTCGTTGCCGAGGTCGGCCCGCCAGCCCGGGATGGACTCGAGCTTGTCCAGGGTGCCCCCGGTGTGGCCGAGCCCGCGCCCGGAGAGCTGCGGGACGGCTACGCCGAAGCTCGCCACGAGCGGGGCGAGCGGGAGCGTGATCTTGTCGCCCACGCCGCCGGTGGAGTGCTTGTCCGTCGTGGCCTTGGACAGCGAGCCGAAGTCCATGCGCTCGCCGGAGGCGATCATCGCGGCGGTCCAGCGGGCGATCTCCTCGCGGTCCATGCCGCGCACGAAGATGGCCATGGCGAGCGCCGCCATCTGCTCCTCGGCGACGACGCCGCGGGTGTAGGCGTCGATCACCCAGTCGATCTTCTCGTCGCTCAGGCGGGCGCCGTCGCGCTTGTCGCGGATGACGTCGATCGCGTCGAATGCTTCGGTCATGGGGCCGTCTCCTCGGGTCTCGAACGGTGCAGCGGCGGGGTCGTGGGGGCTGACGGGGCGTGCCCGACGGGTCCCTCGATCATCCCGCGAGGTCGGCGGGGCCGAAGGCCTGCGGGAGCAGCCCCTCGAGGTCGAGCACGCCGTGCGGGGAGAGCATGCGGAACTGCGGGCCCGCGTGCTCGGAGAGCAGCTGGCGGCAGCGTCCGCAGGGCATGACGACCTCGCGGTCGCCGGCTGCGACGTGCTCGTCCCCGCCCACGCACACGAAGCGCCGCAGCGTCCCGCCTCCGCCGGCGACGAGGTCGCTGACCATGCCGCACTCGGCGCACAGGGTGACGCCGTAGCCGGCGTTCTCGACGTTGCAGCCCGTGACCACGCGGCCGTCGTCCGTCGTGGCCGCGGCCCCGACCCGGTAGCGGGAGTACGGGGCGTAGGCGCGCTGGGCGACGGTGCGCGCGGCCTCGACCAGCTCGTCGAAGTCCCCGGTCCCGTCGCCGGTGCGCTCGGCGTCCGTGCGCGCGCTCGTCGTCCGCTCGCTCGCCTGCTGCTCGCTCGTCATGCGCTCACTGTTTCACGTAGGGGACGCCGTCGGCGGCGGGGACGCGCACGCGCCCCACCACTCCCGCGACCGCGAACAGGGTGACGATGTACGGGAGCATCAGCAGGAACTGGCTCGGGATCCCGGCGCCCGTTCCCGAGGGCAGGGAGGACAGGTTCAGCTGCAGGGCGTCCGCGAAGGCGAAGAGCAGCGCCGCGAGAAGCGCGCCCACCGGGTGGTAGCGGCCCAGGATCATGGCGGCGAGCGCGATGTACCCCTTGCCGGCGCTCATCTCCTCGCCGAAGGCGACGCCGGTGCCGATCGTGAGGGTCGCGCCGCCCAGCCCGGCGACGGCCGATCCCAGCAGCACGTTGGACCAGCGGGTGCGGCTCACGTCGATGCCCACGGTGTCAGCGGCGCGCGGGTGCTCGCCGACGGCGCGCACGCGCAGGCCCCAGCGGGTGCGGAACAGGGCGACGGTGAGCACGGCGACGATGATCCACATGAGGTAGACCAGCACGGTCTGCTCGAACAGCACGCGGCCGATGATCGGGATGTCCGCGAGCAGAGGGATGCGGATCGTGGGCAGGCGCAGCGGCTGGTTGAACATGCCGGGGTTCTGCTTCATCACGGTGCCGAAGAAGAAGCTGGTCAGCCCGATCGCGAAGACGTTGAGGACCACGCCCACGATGATCTGCTGGACCTGGTAGCCGATCGCGAACAGGGCGAGCAGGGCGCCGATCACGAGCGCCATGATCGGCGCCGCCACGAGCCCCGCCCAGGCGCTGCCGGTCACGGAGCCGACGAGCACCGCCCCGAAGGCGCCGAACAGCAGCTGGCCCTCGATGGCGATGTTGATGACGCCCGCCCGCTCGGAGAGCACGCCCGAGAGCGCGCCGAAGGCGAGCGGCACGGCGAGCAGCATCATGGTCTGCAGCAGGGCGCCCAGATCCACCGTGGCGCCCTTGAACGCCCAGGTGAGGAACGACAGCACCCACAGCACGCCGAAGCCGACGATCACGGCGACGCGGGCCCGCCCGCGGGGCATGGCGCCCCGGGCGGCGCGCACCCACAGGTAGACGGCGACGGCGAGCGCGAGCACGGCCAGCACGATCGCGGCGACCTTCGTGGGCACGGGCACGTCGCCGGGGATGATCCCGCCGGGGTTGAGGTCGCCGGGAGCGGCGATCCGGTAGGCGGTCTGGACGCCCGAGGGGGCGAGCAGGCCGAAGACGAGCACGGCGATCAGGGCGAGCACGGTGAGCACGGTGGGCAGCAGCCACCAGCGGCGGGCGCGCTCGCCGGCACCGCCGGATGCGCCCGCACGAGAGGGCTCTGGCGTGGGCGCGGCTGCGGCGCTGGTCTGGTCGAGGGCGGTCATCGCTCCTGGCCTCCCGTCGTGTTCTCTGCGTCTGATGCGTCCGAGTCCGGTCGGGACGATGCCGGGGGTCCGGCCGATGCCGGGGGTCCGCCCGGGTCGAGGGCCGGGTCCGGATCCGGGTCCGGGTGGTCCCCGGAGGAGGAAGGGGCCTGGGAGGCGGTGCCGTCGGGCGCGCGGTCGGGCGCGCCGTCGCCCGGCGTCTCCTCCCCTGTGCCCGGGCGCGCCTCGCCGGCGGGCTTCGCGCGACGCACCCGACGGGCCCTGCCGGGCTGGTCGATGCGGCGCAGTCCCAGCAGGAAGCGCACGAGCGGCGGCGCGGCGATGAACAGCACCACGAGCGCCTGTATCACCTGGACGAGGTCGATCGGCACGCCCTGCGAGGTCTCCATGAAGCGCCCGCCGGTGGAGAGTGCGGCGAACAGGATGCCGGCGAGCAGGATGCCGATCGGTCCGGAGCGGCCCAGCAGCGCCACGGTGATCGCGTCGAAGCCGATGGATCCGGCGATCGACCCGGTGAGGCGGTGCTCGGTGCCCAGCACGTGCACGGCGCCGGCGAGGCCCACGAGCGCTCCCGCGACGAACATGACGCCGATCGCGCTGCGGCCCACGTCGATGCCGGCGACCTCGGCCGCGCGCGGGTTCGAGCCGACGGCGCGGAAGCGGAAGCCGATGGTCGAGCGGCTCATCAGCCACCACAGGAACACGATCGAGGCGAGCGCGATGAGCAGCCCGAGGTGCAGGCGGTACCCCTCGCCCGCGAGCAGCGGGAGGCGGGCGCTCGAGAGCACGGAGGGCGAGGTGGGCTGTGCCTTGTTCGATCCCGTGAAGGCAGAGGTGGTCAGGGCGAACGCGAGCCCGTAGGTCGCGATCCAGTTGAGCATGATCGTGGAGATGACCTCGCTCGACCCGAAGCGGGCCTTGAGGTATCCGGCGATGCCGCCGTAGACGCCGCCCGCGACGATGCCGACCACGAGGCAGACGATCAGGTGGATGACCGGCGGCATCGGCACGGCGAAGCCGACGTACCCGGCGGCCGACGCGCCCACGATCAGCTGGCCGGTGCCGCCGATGTTGAACAGGCCCGAGCGGAAGGAGACGGCCATGCCGACCGAGGCGATGATCAGCGGGGTCGCGACCGTGAGGGTCTCCAGCAGCGGCTTGAATCCGCGCGCGAGGGCGGGCAGGAGGACGTAGGTGCCCGAGCCGCCGCGCGCGCGGAGGTCGTCGGCGACCTTGCCGAAGGCCCGGTAGTCGAAGATCGATCCGCGGAACATCGCCGCGTACGCCTCCGAGATCGCGCTCCAGCCGGCGCTGAAGGTGTCGGCGGGGCGCGCGAAGAAGTAGCCGAGCGCGGTGCGGACCTGCGCGTCGGAGACGAGGATCAGCACCGAGCCGATGATGAAGGCGAAGACGAAGGCGCCCACGACCACGAGCACGTTGCCGCGCGCCAGGCGCTGGGCGAGGCCCGCGACGGACGTCGGGCGCGAGGAGTCCCCCGGCCCTCCGGTCTCGCTCGTGGTGCCGGGGTCGCCGGGCTGGACCGCGGTGCCGGGGGCGACCGGGCGGACCTCGCCGTCGATGCTCGCGCTCATGCGATCTCTCCTTCGTCCACGAGCTGGGAGTCGGTGGTGCGGGCGCCCGCGGCGACGGCCTCGCGCGCCGCCTCGACGGTGTAGCCGGCCATCATCAGGCCGAGGACGTCGCGGTCCTCGTCGGCCGGGACGACGCCCAGGATCCCGCCGCGGTACATCACGGCGATGCGGTCGGCGAGCTGGATGACCTCGTCGAGCTCGGTGGAGACGATGATGACGGGGGTGCCCTTGTCGCGCTCGGCGATGATCCGCCGGTGCAGGAACTCGATGGAGCCGACGTCGACGCCGCGGGTGGGCTGGGAGGCGATGAACAGCGAGAGGTCGCGCCCGAGCGCACGGGCCATCACGACCTTCTGCTGGTTGCCGCCCGAGAGCGTGGAGACCGGGTCGTCGATCGAGCCGGTGCGCACGTCGTACTCGGCGACGTCGCGCACCGCCCTCTCGCGGACCGCCCGCGGATGCAGCACGGGTCCCGTGCCGTAGGGGGCGCGATGATGCTGGTCGAGCACGAGGTTCTCGGCGACGGAGAAGTCGGCGACGAGGGCGTCATGGGTGCGGTCCTCGGGGACGAAGCCCACGCCCGCGTCGAGGATCTCGCGGGTCGAGCGCCCCACGAGCTCCTTCCCGTCCAGGCGCACGGAGCCGCGCAGCTCCTTCTGCAGGCCCAGCAGCGCCTCGGTGAGCTCCGTCTGGCCGTTGCCCTGGACGCCCGCGATGCCGAGCACCTCGCCGGCGGCGACGTCGAGATCGACGTCGTCCAGCACGGTGACGCCCGAGGGATCGGTGACGCCGAGGCCGCGGACGGACAGGGCGGTCTCGCCGGGCTCGGCCGCCTCCTTCTGGAGGCTGAGCTCGACGGCGCGGCCCACCATGAGGGAGGCGAGCTCGGTCTGGTCCGTCGCGGGGTCGGCGGTGCCCACGACCTTCCCGCGGCGGATCACGGTGATCGTGTCGGAGACGGCCTTGACCTCGCGCAGCTTGTGGGTGATGAACACGATCGAGGTGCCCTCGTCGCGCAGCTGGCGCATGATGTCCATGAGCTCGTCGGTCTCGTGCGGGGTGAGCACGGCGGTGGGCTCGTCGAGCACGAGGATCTCGGCGCGGCGCGAGAGCGCCTTGATGATCTCGACGCGCTGCTGGGCGCCGACGGGCAGGTCCTCGACGACGGCGTCGGGGTCCAGGTCGAAGCCGAAGCGGGAGGAGATCTCGCGGACCGTGCGGCGCGCGCTCGCGAGGTCGAGCAGGCCCCCGGAGGTCGGCTCGTGGCCGAGCACCACGTTCTCGGCGACGGTGAAGGGCGGCACGAGCATGAAGTGCTGGTGGACCATGCCGATGCCGGCGCGCATCGCATCGCCGGGCCCGCCGAAGCGCACCGGCTGCTCGTCCAGCAGGATCTGGCCACCGTCGGGCCGGTAGAGCCCGTACAGCACGTTCATGAGCGTGGACTTCCCGGCGCCGTTCTCCCCCAGCAGGCTGTGGATCTGGCCGGGCTCGACCACGAGGTCGATCGAATCGTTGGCCACGAAGGTGCCGAAGACCTTCGTGATCCCTCTGAGCTCGAGCTTCACGCCGGCTCTCCTCCTCAGGACGGGGCTGGGTCGGGCCGACGGGCTCCGGCGGCGCGGGGTCGACGGGCGGTCCGTCGGCGGGGATGCCGGCGGAGGGGTCCGACGGCGGGCCGACGGCCCCGGGGCTCCGGGGCGGACCGAGCGGTCGCGCCCCCGGGATCCGGGGCCGTCGGGGTCGGCGGGCAGCGGCCCGCCGGAGGGATCAGCCGAGGTTCTGGGGCGAGGCGGCGGACTCGACGGTGATCTTCCCGTCGATGATGTCCTGCTTGAGCC
The DNA here is from genome assembly GCF_022346485.1 of Brachybacterium sp. ACRRE. Classification (NCBI taxonomy): domain Bacteria; kingdom Bacillati; phylum Actinomycetota; class Actinomycetes; order Micrococcales; family Dermabacteraceae; genus Brachybacterium; species Brachybacterium sp. ACRRE. Next base: position 62,670 of record NZ_JAKRMO010000003.1, read on the forward strand.
CGTCGACCTCCTTCTTGAGGTCTGCGGGGACCTTGGAGTCGAGGTCGTGGTACGGCGCGAGGTCCACGCCGCCGTTCTCGAGGGTGCCGACGTACGGCTCGTTCTCGAACTTCCCGCCGGCCGCGGACTTCGTGACGTCCTCGACGGAGTTCCCGATGCCCTTCTGGACCGAGGTGAGGATGAGCTTCTTGGCGTCACCGTCGGTCACGGACTCGTAGCCGTCGGAGTCGACCCAGATGACGTAGCGGTCCTTGCCCTCCTTGGCGGAGGCCAGGGTGCCGGAGCCGACGGGCCCGGCGACGGGCATGACGATGTCGGCGCCCTGGGAGTAGAAGCTGTCGGAGAGGGCCTTGCCCTTGGACTGGTCCTCGAAGTTGCCGGTGAAGGAGCCCTTCTGGGTCTTCTTGTCCCAGCCCAGCAGCTTGACGTCCTTCTTGTGGACCTCGTTGTACTTGGCGACGCCGTCGGCGAAGCCGTCCATGAAGATGGTGACGGTCGGGATCTGCATGCCGCCGTAGGTAGCGACGGTGCCGGTCTCCGAGGTGCCCGCGGCGACGTAGCCGGCGAGGTAGGCGGCCTGGGCCGTGTCGAAGGAGAGCGGCTTGACGTTGTCGACCTCGATGGCCTTGCCGTCCTCGTCCTGCGCGGTCGAGTCGATGATCGCGAACTCGACGTCGGAGTTCGCCTTCGCGGCGGTGCCGGTCGCGGGGGCGAGCAGGAAGCCGACGGTGAAGATGAGGTTGCAGTCGCCCGTGACCAGGTTGTCGATGTTCGTCGAGAACTGAGAGGGATCGGTGGACTCGGCGGTCTGCGTCTGGATCTTCAGATCGGACTCGGCCGTCTTCAGGCCGTTGTACCCGGACTCGTTGAACGACTTGTCCTCGAAGCCGCCGGAGTCGGAGACCATGCAGGCCTTGAAGTCGGAGGAGGCGGCCGTGCCGCCGCCGTCGCTGCCCGAGGATGCCTCCTCGGGAGCGCTGCCGCAGGCGGCGAGGGCGAGCGCGCTGACGCCGAGAAGGGCGAGGGAGCGGGACAGGTTCTTCAACGGGTCCTCCGGAGGTTCGGGCGGAAGGGATGTCGCCGATGCTGCGACGCGGTGGTGCACTGCTGCGGTGCGCTGCGACGAGGGGTGAGGAGCGGGGTGGCCCGAGCGCGGGCGATCGCTCGCGGGCCTCCGGGAGAGGGATGGGGGAAGCTCCCGTGCCCCGATCGTCCACGTCCGGGACGCACGGCGTTCACAGTAGCCGTCGCCTGCATCACACGATGCCCGATCCGTCGCCTGTGCCCGAACCGTTATCAGACCGTGCCCGTGCGCGCATCCCGCGTCCGCGGGGTGAGGCGCCCAGGCGTCCCCGCGGGGTGCGCAGCGGGCCCCCGGCGGGGTTCGCAGCGCGGGTCGCAGCAGGAGCGCTGCGGGGGTCTCAGGCGAGCGGCGCGTCCCGCAGCAGGCAGACATGGGCGAGCACGTCCGCACCGATCGTGATCGCCCGCTCGTCGACCGTGAAGTCGCCCATGTGCAGGTCGTAGGTGCGCCCGCCCGGGGTGCGGGTCCCCAGGCGCGCGAGGGCACCCGGCACCTTCTCGAGGTACCAGGCGAAGTCCTCCCCGCCGAGCGACTGGCGAGCGGTGTCGAGCTGGTCGCGGCCGCGCACGCGCACCACGGCCTCCTCGAGGAAGCGCACGCTGAGCGGATCGTTGGAGACGGGCGGGACGCCGCGATCGTGCTGGACGGTCACGGTCACGCCCCACATGCGGGCGATCTCGCCCAGGAGCTCCTCGAGCAGCTCCTCGGCACGGTCCCAGGCATCGTGGTCGAGGCAGCGCAGCGTCCCCTCGAGGACGCCCGATGAAGGGATCGCGTTGAACGCGGAGCCCGCGTGGATCGACCCCCACGTGAGGTTCACGCCGCTGCGCGGGTCCATCCGCCGGCTGAAGGCCGCGGGCACCTGGGTGACGATCTGCCCGAGCGCGTAGATGAGGTCCTGGGTGAGGTGGGGCCGGGAGGTGTGGCCGCCGGCGCCGCGCACCTCGATGCGCACGGGATCTGTGGCCGAGGTGATCGGGCCGGGCTTGAGGCCGACGTGCCCGACGTCGACGCCCGGGTCGCAGTGCAGCGCGAAGATCGAGTCGATGCCGTCGACGACGCCCTCGCCGATGAGCTCGAGCGCGCCGCAGGGGTGGCGCTCCTCGGAGGGCTGGTAGACCAGGCGCACGGTGCGGCGCAGCGCCCCGGCGTCGGCGACCCGGACGAGGGCCATGGCGGCGCCGAGCACGGCGCTCATGTGGACGTCGTGGCCGCAGGCGTGGGAGACGCCCTCGACCTCGGAGCGGTAGTGCACGCTCGTGAGCTCGGGGATGCCCAGGGCGTCCATGTCCGCGCGCAGCGCGATCGGGGCGAGGTCGGGATCGGAGCCCGGTATGTCGCAGATCAGCCCGGTGCGGGGCATGCGCACGGGCGCGAGTCCGAGGTCGCTGAGATGCGCGGCGATGACGTCGGTCGTCGCGTGCTCCTCGTGGCTCAGCTCGGGGTGGCGGTGCAGATGCCGCCGCACCTCCCGCAGCTCGTCACCGCGCTCGACGAGGGTCCGACGGATCAGTCCGTCCTCCCCCAGCATCGTGCGCACCTGCTCCTCGACACCGCTGTCCACGACCTCGTCCGCCCTTCCCCTCGTCCACTGCGCGCCCGCCGCGCCGTCCGTCCGCCTCAGCGCAGATCCGCGAGGCCCTCGTCCTCGAGCCCGGCGACGAGCTCGGCGAGGTCGCGGGCACCGGAGTCGGCGGCGATCAGGAGCACGTCATCGGTCTCGACGACGCTCAGACCGTCCACGCCGACCAGTGCGATCGGACGCTGCGACGAACCGTACACCGTGGCGTGCGCGTCCCGATCGACCGTCCGGGCGCCGCCGACGACGACCACGTCGCGTCCCTCCGCGCCCCCTGTCCGGCGCAGCTGCCGGGCCAGCGCCGCGAAGTCGCCGACGTCGTCCCAGTCGAGGTCCGCGGGGACGACGGCGACCCTCCCCTGCGCGGCCAGCGGCTCGGCCAGCGCGTGGTCGATCGCGATGCTCGTGAGGGTCGGCCACACCTCCTCGAGCACCCTGTCCCCAGCCCGGTCGGCGACCTGGCCGCCATCCCGGTCGTCCGAGGGGTCGTCCGAGTGGTCACCCTGCTCGTCGCGGACCCACGCCTCCGCGATCCTGCGCACCCCTGCGGCGAGGGGCGGGATCTGCGCGGCGAGGGCGTCGAGCAGCTCGCGGGCGCCCGCGACGAAGATGCCCGCGTTCCAGAGGTGACGGCCGCCGGCGAGAAAGCGGGCCGCGCGCTCGGCGTCGGGCTTCTCGACGAAGCTCGCGACCCGCTGCGCGCCCGTGCCCGCGAGGGACGGGAGGGGCTGGTCGAGCGGTCCGCCGGCGTCCGGGGTCTCGTCGGCCCTCTCGATGTAGCCGAACCCCGTGGCGGCGCGGGTGGGCTCGATGCCGATGGTCACGAGGTACCCGCGGGCGGCGGCGGCGCGGGCCGCGGCGATCGCGCAGGTGAGCGCGGCCTCGTCCCCCACCAGGTGGTCCGCAGGGAAGGAGCCGATCACGGCGTCGGGGTCCTCGGCCTCGGCGAGAGCGGCGGCGAGGGCGATCGCGGGCATCGAGTTGCGCGGCGAGGGCTCGCGCAGGATGCGCGGCCTCGCGTCGGAACCGGCCCCGACGGCCCCCTCCGCGCCGGCGGCCCGGGACCCGAGCTGCGCGGCGACGGCCTGCGCGTGCCGGGCGCCGGTGACCACGATCGCGGGTCGATCGGCCGAGGGCTCGACGCGGGCGAGCGTGGCCTGCAGCAGCGAGCGCCCCTGCCCCAGCAGGTCCAGGAGGAACTTCGGCCGGTCGGCGCGTGAGAGTGGCCACAGGCGCGTACCCGCGCCCCCGGCGGGGACCACGGGGACGAAGGGACGCACAGGGGCCGCCGTCCGCTCCGGGTCGTGTCCTGACACCTGGTCAGGAACCTCTCGGGGCGCTGTCAGCGGGTCGTCGTGGGATGCGGCGCTCGGCATGGCGCCCAGGGTATCCGGGGTGTCGGCCGTCCCCGTCGCGACCTGCGGCGGTGCTACTGTGGCAGAGCCCCACGCCGGGCACGATGAGGACGTCGTCGTGGTCACGGGCGCTGGCCCGTGGGCACCGAGGCCCCACCTGGACTGCGCAGGTCGGAGCCGCCCGGCACACACCAGTACAAGTCGGAGGAATCCGTGGCATCAGCAGAGGCCGGGACGCTCTATCGCGGCGGCGAGGGCATGTGGTCCTGGGTCGCGCACCGCATCTCGGGAATGCTCATCTTCCTGTTCCTGATCGTGCACGTCATGGACACCGCCCTGGTGCGCGTGTCCCCCGAGGCCTACAACGAGGTGATCGGGCACTACAAGACGATCGTGTTCGGGCTCGGAGAGATCGGCCTCGTGGCCGCGATCTGCTTCCACGCCCTCAACGGCATCCGGGTGATCCTCGTGGACTTCTGGTCCCAGGGCGCCCGCCGCCAGCGCGCCCTGTTCTGGGGCGTCGTCGTGGTGTGGGTGCTGCTCATGATCGGCTTCGTGCCCCGCCAGCTGGGCCACATGTTCGGATGGTGGTGACCTGATGACCGCGACCAAGATCCCCGAGCCCCGCACGCGCTACGCGCGCACCGGCCGGCGCGGCGTGAACGCCGAGATGCTCTCGTGGCTGTTCATGCGCTTCTCCGGCGCGATCCTCGTGATCCTCGTGTTCGGCCACCTGTTCGTGAACCTGTGGCTGGGCGAGGGCGTGCAGCGCATCGACTTCGCCTTCGTCTCGGGCAAGTGGGCCAACCCGTTCTGGCAGACCTGGGACCTGCTCATGCTGTGGCTGGGCATGTTCCACGGCGGCAACGGCGTGCGCACGATCATCAACGACTACGCGCGCTCCTCGACGCTGCGCCTGGTCCTGAAGGTCCTGCTGTACGCCGCCGTGGTCGTGACCGTCGTGCTCGGCACCCTGGTGATCTTCACCTTCTCGCCGTGCCCCGCGGGCGCCGACCCCTCGCTCCTGCCCTCCATCTGCTCCGAGTGATCCTGGAGACCCCCTGACATGCAGATCCACACCTACGACGTGGTCATCGTCGGCGCCGGCGGCGCGGGAATGCGCGCGGCCCTCGAGTCGGGCCCCCGCGCACGCACCGCCGTGATCACGAAGCTCTACCCCACCCGCTCCCACACCGGCGCCGCCCAGGGCGGCATGTGCGCCGCCCTCGCGAACGTCGAGGAGGACAACTGGGAGTGGCACACCTACGACACCGTCAAGGGCGGCGACTACCTGGTGGACCAGGACGCCGCCGAGGTCATGGCCAAGGAGGCCATCGACGCGGTGCTCGACCTCGAGAAGATGGGCCTGCCCTTCAACCGCACGCCCGAGGGCCGCATCGACCAGCGCCGCTTCGGCGGCCACACCCGTGAGCACGGTGAGGCGCCCGTGCGCCGCTCCTGCTACGCGGCGGACCGCACCGGCCACATGATCCTGCAGACCCTCTACCAGAACTGCGTCAAGCAGCACGTGGAGTTCTTCAACGAGTACTACGCGCTGGACGTGCTGCTCACGGGCGATCCCCGGAACGACGAGAACGTCCGCGCCGCCGGCATCGTGGCCTACGAGCTCGCGACCGGCGAGATCCACATCTTCCGCGCCAAGTCGGTCGTGTTCGCGACCGGCGGCTTCGGCAAGATGTTCAAGACCACCTCGAACGCCCACACCCTCACGGGCGACGGGCCGGCGATGGCGCTGAACCGCGGCATCCCGCTCGAGGACATGGAGTTCTTCCAGTTCCATCCCACGGGCCTCGCGGGTCTGGGCATCCTGCTCTCCGAGGCGGCCCGCGGCGAGGGCGGCATCCTGCGCAACTCCAACATGGAGCGGTTCATGGAGACCTACGCGCCGACGCTGAAGGACCTCGCCCCCCGCGACGTCGTCGCACGCGCGATGGCCAACGAGGTCCGCGAGGGCCGCGGCTGCGGTCCGAACAAGGACTACGTGCTGCTGGACCTCACGCACCTCGAGCCCGCGCACATCGACGCGAAGCTCCCGGACATCACCGAGTTCGCGCGCACCTACCTGGGCGTCGAGCCCTACACCGAGCCGGTGCCCGTCTTCCCGACGGCCCACTACGGCATGGGCGGCATCCCGACGAACATCATGGGCGAGGTGCTGCGCAACGAGCACGACGTGATCCCCGGGATGTACGCGGCCGGCGAGGTCGCCTGCGTCTCCGTGCACGGCGGCAACCGCCTGGGCACGAACTCGCTGCTGGACATCAACGTCTTCGGCAAGCGCGCGGGCGTCGCCGCCGCCGAGCACGCCCAGCAGGTCGAGCTCGCCGAGCTGCCCGAGGGCGTCGAGTCCCCCGTCGTCGAGCTGCTGCAGCGCCTGCGCGACCGTCCCGCCACCGAGGACCGCGTGGCCGACATCCGCAAGGACCTGCAGGAGACCATGGACGCCAACGTCCAGGTGTTCCGCACCGACGAGACCTGCCGCAAGGCCCTGTCGGACATCACCGAGCTGAAGAAGCGCTACGAGACCGTGGCCGTGCAGGACAAGGGCCTGCGCTACAACCTCGACCTCCTCGAGGCCGTCGAGCTGGGCTTCCTGCTCGAGCTCGCGGAGGTCGTCGCCCTCGGCGCCCTCGAGCGCAAGGAGTCCCGCGGGGGTCACTTCCGCGAGGACTTCCCGACGCGCGACGACGTCAACTTCCTCACGCACACCATGGCCTACAAGACGCTCGACGGCGAGGGCCTGGAGGGCACGGACATCGTGCTCGGCACCAAGGAAGTCATCATCACCCGCTACGAGCCGAAGGAGCGCACGTTCTGATGACTGCTGTCGCAGAGAGGACCGACGCCGAGCCGCAGGCCCAGGAGATCCCCTCCTTCGAGGTCACGCTCAAGATCAACCGGTTCAACCCCGACGCCGAGGGCAAGCCCAAGCCCTACTGGCAGGAGTTCACCGTCACCATGCACGGCACCGACCGGGTCCTGGACGCCCTCCACGAGGTGAAGTGGCACCTGGACGGGTCGCTGACCTTCCGCCGCTCGTGCGCGCACGGCGTGTGCGGCTCCGATGCCATGCGCATCAACGGCCGCAACCGCCTGGCCTGCAAGACCCTGCTGAAGGACCTGGACATCTCCAAGCCCATCACGGTCGAGCCGATCAAGGGCCTCCCGGTCGAGAAGGACCTCATCGTCGACATGGAGCCCTTCTTCGACGCCTACCGCGAGGTCATGCCGTTCCTCGTGGCCGAGGGCCAGGAGCCCAGCCGCGAGCGCCTCCAGAGCGCCGAGCAGCGCGAGGTCTTCGACGACACCACCAAGTGCATCCTGTGCGCCGCGTGCACCTCGTCCTGCCCGATCTTCTGGACCGACGGCCAGTACTTCGGTCCGGCCGCGATCGTGAACGCGCACCGCTTCATCTTCGACTCGCGCGACGATGCGGGCGAGCAGCGCCTGGAGATCCTGAACTCCAAGGAGGGCGTGTGGCGCTGCCGCACCACCTTCAACTGCACCGAGGCGTGCCCCCGCGGCATCCAGATCACCAAGGCGATCGCCGAGGTCAAGCAGGCGGTCATCCGCGGCCGCGTCTGACCGCGCGGCCGCGTCTGCACCGTCGGCCCTCGGGCCGCCGCGCCCCGCGGAGAAGGGAGCGCTCCGTGCCATGGACCGGCGTCCATGGCACGGAGCGCTCCCTTCTCCGCGTCCTGCCCGTTCCGAAGCCGTCCCGCCTCGGTGAGGAGGCGGCGGCACCGGCCCGTCAGCTGAAGCTGATCACCAGCGGGGCGTGGTCGGACCAGCGGGTGTCGTAGCTCGGGGCCCGATCGACCTGCGCGCTCGTCGCCCGGGCGGCGAGGTCCGGATCGGCCAGCTGGTAGTCGATCCTCCAGCCGGAGTCGTTGTCGAAGGCCTTCCCGCGCTGCGACCACCAGGTGTAGGGGCCGGGGCCCTCGCCGACGACGCGCCGCTGCACGTCGACCCAGTCGGCGCCGGCACCGGTGCCGCCGCCCTCGGCCCGGACCGTCGGGCCGTCCGTGCCGACCAGGCGGTCGAGGTACGCGCGCTCCTCCGGCAGGAAGCCCGCGGACTTCAGGTTGCCCTTCCAGTTCTTGATGTCCCATTCGGTGTGGGCGATGTTCAGGTCGCCCGTGAGGACGACGTGCCGGCCATCGGAGCGCAGGTCCGCGAGCCTCTGCATCATCACGTCGAGGAAGGCGTACTTGTCGGTCATCGTCTGCGGCTTCTCGGTGTTGCCCGAGTGCATGTAGCAGGAGATCACCGTGAGGGTGCGGCCGTCGCCGAGCGGGTCGGCGAGGTCCGCCTCCAGCCAGCGGCCCGTGTGGGTGGGCTCGGTGAGACCGGGCAGCCCGGCGCGTACCCCGTCGAGGTCGATGCTGTCGAGCTCGGTGCGCGCGGCGATCGCGACGCCCGCGCGGCCCTTCAGCTCGGAGGGCAGGCCGACGATCCTCCAGCCCTCCCCCACGAGGTCGGCGAGCAGCTCCTCGGGAGCGCGCACCTCCTGCAGGGTGACGACGTCCGCGGGGGTCTCGGCGAGCCAGTCGCCCATGCCCTTGCGGGCCGCGGCGCGCAGTCCGTTCACGTTGACGGTGGCGAGTGTGAATGTCATGTCCGCCAGTATTCCAGCCGGGTCCGACGGACCGGGACGGCCGCGCCGCATCATCCGTCCGCCGCCGCGGTCTCAGAGCGCCTCTCGGCTGCACCGACGCAGTGGGTGCGGCACGTCGGGCGCTCTCAGCGGCCCACGTCCACGACCGTGGTGCGACGCACGTCGTTGCGCGGATCGAGGTAGCGCTGCACGTCTGGGCTGTTCTCGAACCGGGCCAGCGCGCCGTCGCGATGGTGCTTGGTCTCCGCGTACGCGTCGGCCGTGTACTGGTTCTGGTCGTGGTCGCTGAAGACAGCGTCGAAGCCGCTGGGTCCCCCGCCGGCCGCTCCGCTCGAGGGCGGGACGATCCAGTCGCGGGATCCGGGGAGGACGACCTCCTGGTGGTTGCTCCCGGGCCCGCTGCCGTCGGCGCGCAGTCCCCCCATGTCGAGCGTCGGCACGGGGTCTCCGCTCACGCCGATGCCGTCCGGGACGGGCACTCCGCCCGGCCCCGTGCTCACACCGGTGCTCAGCCCGCCGCCGTGGGCGATGTTCAGGCTCTGCGTTCCGGGCGGCAGGTCGAAGGACTCGACCGGCGAACCCTCCGAGACCAGAGTGGTGACGTTGTATCCGCCCGGCCCGTTGAAGCTCGGATCGGAGGCGAGCGCCGCATTGATGATGCCGCCCTGGGAGTGGCCGACCATCATCACGTCGGCGCCTGGTTCCACGCCGGCGGCGATCATGGCGTCGCGGACGTTCTGCATCGCCGCCGTGTCCTGCCCGGCCATCGCACGGACGTTGGCCGACCAGTCGCGGGAGTTGCCCTGGCCTCCCCATCCCAGCGACGGATCTCCGATATCGGCCTCGGTGCCGGGGACCGTCACGATGTAGCGCTCGTGGCCATCGGGATCCACGACCGTCTTGACCTGGACCTTCCCGGTCTCCTCGCCCTCCGAGCTGTAGTTGCCGGAGACATCGTCCAGCAGTGCGGCCACGGAATGGGGCGCCGCACCGCCGTCCTGGACGTGCACGTCGTCGCCGCTGACCCGAGCTGCACCGCGATCGGAGAAGAACTGGTGGTCCTCACCCGTGGCGGCGTTCCACCCCACCCCTACGGCGGATGCGACCGGGAGTGCGAGCGACGAGGCGAGCTCGGACAGCGGTGGCATCCGCCCGCCGTCCACGACGTCCTTCAGCTCCTCGGCCAGGTGCGCGCCGTCGCCGATCAGCTGACTCACCGCGGGCGCCGTCGCGGAGATCCGGTCGAGGACAGGCGAGACCATGTCGCCGACCCCGTCCGCGAGCCCGTGCCCGATCCCCGACCCGATGTCCATCGCGCTCCCGGCGAGCCCCTCCAGCCCATCCAGCAGGCCGTCGCTCTCGGCATCGTCCGATCCTCCGTCGCTCCCCTCGTCACCGCCCGCCTGCGAAGCGCGCTCCTGTTCCTCGACCTGGTCGCGCAGGTCCCGCCCGCAGGCATGCAGACGCTGCACGGCACGAGTGCCGGGAGTGGCGACGAGAGCGCGGAAGCCCTCTCGGAAGGCCTCCGCGTCGGGCCCGACCCAGTCGACGCTGTCGACGGATGCGGCGAGCGCGCTCAGCAGCTGCTCGAGTCGTTCGGCAGCCTGCGCATCCCGCCCCGCGAACGCCCCGACAGCGCCCGTGTCCATGCCCTGGAATCCGCTCATCGCCGACTCCCGTCCCCCGCCGCCGTGCCCGCTCCGAGTTCGGCCCGCTCGCGCTCGAGGGCGCCGAGCGTGTGGAACGCGGCCGCGGTGCGCGTGGTCAGCTCGTAGGCGATGTCGCCGGGGACGACGCGCCGAAGAGCCATCTCATGGGACCCAGTGCTCACGCGCAGCGTGTGGAGGGCGCGCTCTCCGAGCACCCAGAGCCCGTTCCAGCCGGTCACGAGCTCACTGCGGGAGGCATCGCGGACGTGGAGGGCGGCCGTCAGCCGGACGCGCTCGTGGCAGAGCGCGTCGACGAGATCGTCGTCTCCGCCGACTCCGCGCACGTCCGGTTCGTCCGGGTGGAGCGGCGCCGCCCGGGCGAGCATCTCCAGCTGCTCGGGTGTGAGCACGTGCCACGGCCGGGTCGGGTCGGCGATCCGCGGGGCGGCTCGCAGCTCGGGGGCATCGGGCATGCCTGCGAGCATCCCCGCGAGCATGTGGTCCCCGGTGCGCACGCGCAGGTGCAGCGTCGGTCCCGGTCGATCGTCGTGCTCCTCGTGGAGGCAGCTGATCGCCACGCCCGGCGCCAGGGCGATCCGGGAGTGGAGCGTGCGGGCCCCGTCGACCACGGTCGTCCGCAGCATCACGCGCGCGGTGCTGACGAGCTCGAGCAGCTCCTCGGCGGAAGCATCCAGCAGCGCCTGCACCTCGGTGCTCGCATCGGTGCCGGCATCGATGCTCGCATCGCCGCGCAGCGTCCGCGGCCATGCAGGGGTCTCGGGCCCGACACTGCGAGCGGGAGTCTCCAGGACAGCTCCCTCGGCCATGGTGCCTCCCTCCCGCCCGTCGCGGCGACGGGCCTCGCTCCCACACTAGGAACGACGAGCGGGCGGGTCGATGGGGACTTCTCCCCATCGACCCGCCCGCTCGCACGTGCTTCGCGTCGCCGCCGCGATGTGGCCTCTCAGGCGCCCGGCGCGATCCCCGCAGCACGCTCGGCCGCCTCGACCACGTTGGTCATCAGCAGGGCGACGGTCATCGGCCCGACCCCGCCGGGGTTCGGCGAGAGATGCCCCGCGACCTCGACGACGTCCGGTGCGACGTCGCCGTACACCCTGTACTTCCCGGTCTCGGGGATCTTCTCCCCGCGGGTGACGCCCACGTCGAGGACCGCCGCGCCGGGCTTGACGTCCTCGGCGCGCACGAGGTGCTTCACGCCCGCGGCGGCGACGATGACGTCGGCCCGACGCAGGTGGGAGGAGAGGTCCGTGGTCCCGGTGTGGGTGAGGGTGACGGTCGCGTTGATCGCGCGGCGGGTGAGGATCAGCCCGATCGAGCGTCCGATCGTCACTCCGCGGCCCACGACCACCACGTCCTTGCCCTTGAGGTCCACGTCGTGGCGCAGCAGGAGCTCGATCGCCGCGCGCGGCGTGCAGGGCAGCGGCGAGGTGATCGGCGCGTTGACGTTGAGCACCAGACGCCCCAGGTTCGTGGGGTGCAGGCCGTCGGCATCCTTGTCGGGGTCGATGCGCTCCAGGATGGCGTCGGTGTCGAGATGGTCGGGAAGAGGCAGCTGCACGATGAAGCCGTGGCACTCGGGGTCCGCGTTCAGGCGGTCCACGACCTGCTCGACCTCCTCCTGGGTGGCGCTCGCGGGAAGCTCGATCTGGATCGAGTTCATGCCGATCGCCTCGGAGCGGCGGTGCTTCATGCCCACGTAGAGCTTCGACCCCGGATCATCGCCCACCAGCACGGTCGCGATCCCCGGGGTGACGCCGCGCTCCCTGAGCGCGGCCACCCGCTCGGCGAGCTCCTGGGTGATCTCCTTGGCCGTGGCGCGGCCGTCGAGCGTCTGTGCGGTCATGCGGACTCCTCGCTGCATGCACGGCGGCATGCGGGGCGGCACGCGGAGGTGCGTGCGGTGGCTGCTGGTGTGCGGGGCGGGGATCACGGTGCCGCCCGCGGCAGCTGCCCGCGGACGGCCCCGTGGTCTCAGTACTGCTGCAGCCCCGCGTACAGGGGCTTCTTCTCGGTGAGCGCGCGCGTGCGGGCGCGCAGCGCCTCGACGTCGGGCGAGTCCTGGAGCGCCAGGGCGATGACGTCGGCGATCTCGGTGAACTCGTCCTTGCCGAAGCCGCGGGTGGCGAGCGCCGGGGTGCCGATGCGCAGTCCGGAGGTCACGCGCGGCGGGCGCGGGTCGTTCGGGACCGCGTTGCGGTTCACGGTGATGCCGACCTCGTGGAGGCGATCCTCGGCCTGCTGACCGTCGAGCCGGGAGTCGACGAGGTCCACGAGCACGAGGTGCACGTCGGTGCCGCCGGAGAGCACCTTGACGCCCGCCGCCGCGGCGTCGGCCGCCTGCAGACGGTCCGCGAGGATCTGCGCGCCCTCGAGGGTGCGGCGCTGGCGGTCCACGAAGTCCTCGCCCGCGGCGATCTTGAGGGCGACGGCCTTCGCGGCGATCACGTGCATGAGCGGGCCGCCCTGCTGGCCGGGGAACACGGCGGAGTCGATCTTCTTCGCCCAGTCCTGGGTCGAGAGGATCATGCCGGAGCGGGGGCCGCCGATCGTCTTGTGGATCGTGGTCGAGGTGACGTCGGCGAAGGGCACGGGGCTCGGGTGCAGATCGGCGGCGACCAGGCCCGCGAAGTGGGCCATGTCCACCCAGAGCGACGCCCCGACCTCGTCCGCGATCGAGCGGAAGGCCTCGAAGTCCAGGTGGCGGGGGTAGGCCGACCAGCCGGCGCAGATCACCTTGGGGTGGGTCTCCAGGGCGAGCTCGCGCACCTTGTCCATGTCGATGCGGCCCGTGGCGGGGTCCAGCTCGTAGGCGGCGATGTCGTAGAGGCGACCGGAGAAGTTGATCTTCATGCCGTGGGTGAGGTGGCCGCCGTGGGCGAGGGAGAGTCCCATCAGCGTGTCGCCCGCACGCGCGAGGGCGTGCATGACCGCGGCGTTCGCGGTGGCGCCGGAGTGGGGCTGGACGTTCGCGTGGTCGGCGCCGAACAGGCTCTTGGCGCGCTCGATCGCGATCTCCTCGGCGACGTCCACCTCCTCGCAGCCGCCGTAGTAGCGGCGACCCGGGTAGCCCTCGGCGTACTTGTTGGTGAGCACCGAGCCCTGCGCCTGCAGCACGGCGCGGGGGACGAAGTTCTCCGAGGCGATCATCTCGAGCGTGCCGCGCTGGCGGTCGAGCTCCCGGTCCAGGACCCGCGCGATGTCGGGGTCGAGGTCGGCGATGGACTGGTCGAGGACGTTCACTGGGCCTCCTGGGCGGTGTCGCACGCGGGGATCGGCGACGGGTCGTGGACGGGTGCCGGGGTGCGGGGCCGGCCGTCGGGCGACGCGGGACCGCGCGTCCATCCTAGGCGCGCGCGGCCCCGCGACGCGGCGGATGTCCACTGCGGCCGCGGAGGACCTGGAGCCTCCTCAGATGTCCACTCCCCAGCGGACGGGCTCGGGCTCGAGCCGCACCCCGAAGGCGTCCTCGACGCCGTCGCGCACGGCGCGGGCGAGCTCCGCGATGTCCGCCGCACGGGCGTCGCCCCGGTTGGTCAGGGCCAGCGAATGTTTGGTGGACAGGCTCGCCCGGGGGCCGACGGAGAAGCCGCGATCGAACCCGGCATGGCTGATCAGCCACGCGGCGCTCGACTTCACGCGGCCTCCCTCCGCGGGGAAGCGCGGCGCGTCCTCGGGGAGGGTCGCTGCCTGCTCCGGCGCGAGGAGGGGGTTGGTGAAGAAGCTGCCGGCGCTCCAGGTGTCGTGGTCGGCGGCGTCCAGGACCATGCCCTTCGAGGCGCGGATCGCGAGGACCGCCTCGCGCACGCGCGCCATGGGCACCCGCTCCCCCGCCTCGACGCCCAGGTGCTGGGCGAGCTGGCCGTAGCGGATCGGCTCGGACATCTCCCCCACCCGGTGCTGGAAGCTCACCGAGAGCACCACGTACCGGCCGGTCGGAGAGGCCACGGGGCCGCCGTAGGGGGTGCGCTTGAAGACGGAGGTGCGGTAGCCGAAGCCGCAGTCGGCCGCGTAGAAGGTGCGCACCCTGCGGTCCTCGCGGTCCCAGGTCCGCACCCGGGTGATCGTGTCGGCGACCTCCTGGCCGTAGGCGCCGACGTTCTGGATGGGGGTGGCGCCCACGCAGCCGGGGATCCCCGAGAGCGCCTCGATGCCGATCATGCCGCGGGCGACGGCATAGGCGACCGCCCGGTCCCAGGACACCCCCGCGAAGTGCTCGGCGAGGGCTCCGCCGCAGCTCGGCTCGAGAGGGGTGAGGTCCGCGGGGTCGGCGGGCGTCGTGTCCGGTTCGCCCGACGGGACGATGTCGCAGGTCGCGTCGAGGGCCGGCGGCTGCTCGGGATCGCGCAGCAGCACCACGGTGCCGTCGAAGGGCTCGTCCGAGGGCAGGAAGTTCGAGCCGCCGCCGAGCACGAGCAGGGTCTCCCCCGCGTCGTCCGCGGTGCGAACGGCGTCGATGACCTCCTGGTCGGTGCGGGCCTCGACGAGCGTGCGGATGCGCCCGCCCACGCGCAGCGTGGTGAGCTCGGAGAGGTTCACGCCGTCGGCTCCGAAGGGGCAGCCGCGGTCCCGCCGTCCGCGGAGCGCGGTGCCAGGGCGACGGTCGCCCGGGCGCGGCCGAGCACCTTCGCGCCGCCGGCCTCGGCGGTCACGTCGAGCTCCGCCGTGCCGGCCTCCGCGTCGACCCCGCGCACGGTGACGACCACGCTCAGCGTCGTCGACTCGAGCGCGGGCACCTCGACGGGCCTGGTGAAGCGGGTCGCGCACGCGCGCACGGCCGTGGGGTCGCCGACGACGTCCAGCACGGCGCTCATCGCCGTGCCCATCGTCAGCATGCCGTGGGCGATGACCCCGGGGAGCCCCACCCGCGTCGCGAAGGCGTCGTTGTAGTGGATGGGGTTGAAGTCGCCGGAGGCGCCCGCGTAGCGCACCAGGGTGTCGCGGGAGATCGGGTACTCGCGCCGCGCGAGCTCCTGGCCCTTGGCCAGGTCGTC
This sequence comes from Brachybacterium sp. ACRRE, assembly GCF_022346485.1. Lineage (NCBI taxonomy): Bacteria > Bacillati > Actinomycetota > Actinomycetes > Micrococcales > Dermabacteraceae > Brachybacterium > Brachybacterium sp. ACRRE. The sequence continues at coordinate 77,988 of NZ_JAKRMO010000003.1, forward strand.
GAGGCGCAGCGCGGGTCCGGCGACGCCCCCGCGCGGGGCGCCGGGAGTGCTGCGGTTGCTGGAGGTGCTGGTGGTGCTGGTCATGGCGTTCCTTCCTGCGCTCACTCGCCGCGCACGACGATGACGGAGCGGACGGCGGCGACGGCGCTGCCGTCCTCGTCGGCCACGTCCACACGGGTGGTGATCATGGAGTGCCCGCCCGCGGCGCGGACCGACTCGACGGTGAGGGTGGGGATCAGACGGTCGCCCGCGACGACCGGGCGGTGCAGCTCGAAGCCCTCCTCGCCGTGGACGACGCGCGAGAAGTCGATGCCCGCCTCGGGGTCCTCGATGTAGGCGGCCTCGGCGGACTGCGCCAGGGAGACCAGGAAGGTCGGCGTCGCCACGACACCTGCGTATCCCGCGGCGCGGGCGGCGGCGTCATCGGTGTGCACCGGGTCGGTGGCGCCCGTGGCCCGCGCGAACTCGGCGATCTTCGCGCCGGAGACGACGTGGACGGGGCCGCTGGGATAGGTGCGGCCGGCGAAGGCCGGATCCGGCGTGGATGTCATCGATGCACTCCTGGAAGGACGGGCGGGGCGGACGGGAACTGCGGAACCATCCTGCCACTGTCCCGCATCCTCCCCCGGACATGACGAGAGCCACCCGGCTGCGCCGGGTGGCTCTCGTCGTGAAGCGTGCGTCGCACGCGGACCGTTCAGCGGGTCTCGCGGTGCGCGGTCTGCTTGCCGCAGGTGGGGCAGAACTTCGACAGCTCGAGACGGTCGGGGGTGTTCCGACGGTTCTTCTTGGTGATGTAGTTCCGCGCCTTGCACTCGGTGCAGGCCATGGTGATCTTGGGACGCACGTCCGAGCTCTTGCTCGCCATGGTTCGCCTCTTTCTCCAAGGCGCGTCTGCCGCGCCACGTGGTCCCCGCGATGGGGGCTGCCTTCGTGCACTCCGGCGGGGCCGGCGTGGTACCGAGGGCGGGGATCGAACCCGCGACCTCACGATTATGAGTCGTGCGCTCTGACCGTCTGAGCTACCCCGGCGCGATCGATGGAACGGCCCGATCTCATCCGAGACCGGGCCGACCATCCATCAGAGCCCTGAAAGGGAATCGAACCCTTGACCTTCTCCTTACCATGGAGATGCTCTGCCGACTGAGCTATCAGGGCAAGCCCCGAGAACTTTACCGGCGGCCCGCTCGGCGAGCAAACCGCTGGTGGAACTCGGTGCCTGGAATCACACGGTGGTGATCCTCGGCGTGGCAGGTGAGGGATTCGAACCCCCGAAGGCAATGCCAGCTGATTTACAGTCAGATCCCTTTGGCCGCTTGGGTAACCTGCCGAGTCCGATCCATGCGCGGAAGGCCTCTCGACCTCGTCCGCTCGTGGACCTGGACTAGCATACTGGGCGCGCAGGAGCGGGGCCAACCAGAAGGGGCCTCACCGCGCATGACGCTCCTCACAGCGTTCTGACCAGCAGTTTCATCGACCCATCCCCGCAGGAGGACAGCAGATGGCCGATTCGTCGTTCGACATCGTCAGCAAGCTCGATCGCCAGGAGGTGGACAACGCCGTCAACCAGGCGGCGAAGGAGGTCTCCCAGCGCTACGACTTCCGTGGCACCGACGCCTCGGTGACGCTCAGCGGGGAGCAGATCGTCATGACCGCCAACGCCGACGAGCGCGTGCGCGCGGTGCTGGACGTCCTGCAGACCAAGCTGCTGCGGCGCGGTCTCTCCCTGAAGAGCATCGAGGTGGGCGAGCCCGTCCAGTCCGGGAAGACCGTGCGTCTGGTCGCCGACCTCAAGGAGGGCATCAGCTCGGAGCAGGCCAAGAAGATCTCCAAGATCATCCGCGACGAGGGCCCCAAGGGCGTGAAGGCGCAGATCCAGGGCGACGAGCTGCGGGTCTCCTCGAAGAAGCGCGACGACCTGCAGGCCGTCATCGCCCTGCTGAAGGGCGAGGACCTCGAGGTCGCGCTGCAGTTCGTCAACTACCGCTGACATCCGAGGGAAGGGCTTGGGGGCCCGGGCGCGGCGGCCGCGCCCGACGTCCCGTCCGCGCATGCACGAGGACCCCCGGTCATATGACCGGGGGTCCTCGTGGTCTCCGTGGAGGGTGAGGGGCTGCGATGCCCGTGCTCACCTGCTCCCGGCGGCTCAGGCGTTCGAGTTCGAGGTCTGATCCTGCTCGTCGGCCTGGTCCGAGAGGCTGTCGCCGTGGGACTTGAACAGGTCCGCGACGCTCGAGACATCGCTCGACTGGAAGCTGCGCCAGTCGTCCTTGAAGGTGTCCGCGTCGGGTCCCTTCCACTCGATGCCCTGGACGGTCCCGTCGAGGTCGGCGAAGGCCTGCTTGATCTTCTCGCCCGCCTGGGTCACGTCCTTGGCGACATCGCGTGCCTGCTCCGGATCCATTCCCTTGAAAGACATGTTTCTCCCCTGTTCCCGGCCGCTCTCACGGCCCGTGCTCTGTGCTGGATTCTGTGATGGGTGATGTGCTGGGAGCGCGCCGGGCGCTCATGCCGATCGCCGGGATCAGCGCGACGACGCCGTCGTCTGCTCCTTGGCGTTCTTCTCGGCCGACTCCGCGAAGTCATCGGCCTTCTGCTTGAGCTGCTTCACCTTGTCCGCGAGATCCTCGAACTCCGAGACGTAGTCGTCGTGGTCCTCACCGGTCCAGTCGAGCTCGTCGACCTTGCCCTTGACGTCGTCGAAGGCCGCCTGTGCGTCCTCGCCCGCATCACGGATGCTCTGCGCCATCTGCTTGACGGCCTCAGGATCCATACCCTTCTTCTCAGCCATGTCCACTCCTCGTGTCGCTGTGTTCTTCGGTCGCACCGCGGAGAGTCGATGAGGCGGCCGATCCCGTTCCGTTCATCCCTGTTCTCCAGGTGATGTGACAACCGTATGCAGGCCCTCACGGATTGGCGATGGGGAGAAGTACCCATGCCCGTCCCGCACCCTCTTCCGACGGCCTGCCCCTGCCTTCGTTGCAGGTCATGGGGCATTTTTGCGCTTCCTCCCCATGTGGCGGCCGTCCACAACGGCCCCTCGGGCGTCCCTCCTGGGGCCTCCGCCGCCCCGTCGGCGCAGGTCCGCCGACTCGTCGGAGGAGGTCCGTCGGCCCACGGGCGCGGGACCGTCGGCGGATCGGCGGCCGGCTCAGACGACCGGTCGCACGGAGTCCTGGATCCGGCGCAGCACGGCGATCTGGGCATCGGCATCCTCGGCGCCGCAGCTCGCGACGACCTCGAGGATGTCGGCGGCGTGGGCCGAGCGCGGCACCATCGTGTACCGCGCCGCCTGGACGACCGTGCGCTGACCGGGCTGGGTGTAGCCGTACTCGCTCGCGAGCCAGGGGACCCCGTCGATCTCGAGCTCGCCCGTGTCGATCTCCTCGAGCTGCGGGAGCGCCGCCTTGCGCGCCTCGAGGCTCTCGCGCACGCTCTGCAAGGGCGTCGCGGCCGGGCAGCGCTGCACGGTGAGCACCACATTGGCGCGGAAGCTGCCCTCGCGGCGCGGTGCGGCGACGGCCATCTGCACACCGGGGACCGAGAGGGTCTCCCAGTCGTCCGGGACCTCGAGACGGAAGCCGACCGGCGGAGGGAACTCCTCGCTGGGATAGGAGATCTGCACCGTCATTGCCGCTCCGTCCGTCCGTGCCGGGAAGATCCCGGCGAATCTACCAGGGCCCCTCGCGGTGCAGACCCGGGTGCGGACTCCCTGTCGGGAACGGGCGCCGCGCCCCGTCGGCCGCACGCGATCGGCGCAGGACGCATGAGCGGGCCCGGACCCCGGACGGCTGCTGTCCTGGTGGTCCGGGCCCGCTCACGCGTCCCGTCGGCGCCGGCCGCAGGGCCGAGTGCTGTCGAGCACCATCGCCGCGCGTCAGTGCGAGGAGACGGTCGTCTGCTCGCTCGCGTTGGACTCGGCGGTGGCCCCGAGCTGCTCGACCGCGGTCTGGATGTTCTTGAGCGCCGGCACCATCTCGGACTCCCAGCTGCCGCGGAAGTCATCGGCGTCGGGGCCGGTCCAGTCGACCTCCTCGAGACCGGTGGTGAGGTCGCTCTGCATGGTGGTGATGTCCTCGGCCGCGCTGTTCAGCTGCTTGGCCATCTTCAGCACCTGGTCGACGTCCATGCCCTTCTCGGTCATGGCTCCTCCTCCTCGTGTTCTGGGGCCTCCCGGACCCTCCGGTCACCGCGGCAGGGCCTGTCTGCGCCCCACCGGGTCCGACGGTGGTCCGCCGTGCTCCTGCGGCCACTGTAGGGAGTGCCCGGCGGATCCGACATGGGGACAAGTACCCATGTGGACGACGCCCCTCTGGGGAGGACCCGCTCCCTCACTCCGTGATCTGGGCGACCTGGAGCTTCGAGGCGCGGCCCGAGCCGACGAGGAACCCGCGTCCCGGCGGGAAGTCGGCACGGCGGAAGCGGCCCAGCGGGGTGCCCAGCAGCGAATCCCCGTCCATGTCCGAGGGCTGGAGCAGGAGTCCGCGCCGCCCGGCCTTGAACGGCTGGGCGAGGGTGTACGCCTGGTTCCAGGTCGAGTTCTCGTTCTCGCCGATCACGAACTGGCCCTCGCGCACGCACGAGCGCACCAGAGCGTCGAGGTCCTTCTCCGTGCCGCTGCCGGTGAAGTCGGCGATCCCGTCGAGGATCAGCGTGAGGCGCCCCTCCCCCAGGTTCCCCGACTCGAGCGTCTGGCGCAGCTGTCCGGCGAGCTCCTTGACCGTCTCGGCGTCCGAGGCCTCGACGTCCCACAGGTCCAGGCCGGTCAGCGGCGTGCGGCGCGCGGAGAACCGCACCAGCCGCATGCCCTGCGGGAGCGCCCTGAGGCTCGTGGCGATCGTGCGCACCGCCGTGGTGCGGCCGGAGCTGCCGGGCCCGGTGACCATGAAGGCGCCGCGCGGCTCGATCGTGATCTCCTCGAGGTCCTCGTCTCCGACGCCGATCACGGGCCGACCGTCCACCACGGGCCGCAGGCGCGAGAGCTCCACCCGCTCCGGGAGGGACTCGACGCCGGGCGCGGGGTCGACGCCCGCGCGCCGCATGGCCTTCGCGAGCTCGCCGACCTCCCGCGCCTGGATCGCCACGTTCGCGTCGCCGCCGTGCACGGCGATCTGGGCCTCGTGGCCGTCGAGGATCGCGCGTCCCGGCGGGGAGGCGCCGTCGAGCACGTCCCGGGGCACGCCGAAGTTCATGTAGTCGTCGATCGAGGCCATGCGGTGGATCAGCCGGCGCTGGATCGAGGACCCAAGGGAGGTCGGCACGGCGTTCGGGCGATCACCCGTGACGATCACGTGGATGCCCACCTGGCGTCCGTCGGTCGCGATCTGCACGAAGGTCGTGAACCACTTGGAGAGGTTCGAGAAGTCGTAGGCCTCGCGGAAGGCGGCCATGCCATCGACCAGGAGCAGGATGCGCGGCGCCTCGGAGTCCCCGGACAGCTCCCGGTACTCGGCGATCGAGCCGGCGCGCACCGCGGCGAACTTCTTCGCGCGCTCGTCGATCAGGCCGCGCAGGGTGCGCAGCAGCCGGATCACGCGCTCCTCGTCATCGCCCGAGATGATCGCGCCCACGTGCGGGAGCTCCTCGAGCATCTGCAGGCCGGAGGCTCCGAAGTCGATCCCGTAGACGTGCACGGGGCCGCCCCGGGCCGTCGCGCTCGCCGCCGAGATCGCGATCGTGCGCAGGGTCGTCGACTTGCCCGAGCCGCCCGTGCCGTAGATCGCCATGTTGCCGTCGCGGTCGGGCACGTAGGAGACCGTGGGCTGGGCCTGGTCCTCCGGGGTGTCCATGACCCCCAGCAGGAGGTCCTCGTCGGTGCGGCGGCTGGGCAGCAGCGAGAGGTCGTAGGCGGGGGCGAGCTCGGACAGCCACGGCTTGCGGGGCTCGGGGACCCCGGCATCGTCGGCGGCGCGTCCGATCGTGCGCACCATGCGGGAGATGTCGTTGGGGCCCAGCTCGCTGCGCGCGGGGGACGGCGGCCTCGGGACGTCCCAGATGTCGCCGGTGCCGAACTCCCGCTCGACGATGTCGATGCGCGCGCGCTCGGGCTCATCGGTCGTCCATCCGCCCGCGTAGCCGGTCTGGAAGGTCGCGATGCGGCCCGGGCCGGTCTTCGCGGCGGCGCGACCGGGGATTCCGGGATCGAAATGGGCGGCCATGGCGTCGCCCAGGATGTCCTTCGAGTCCGCCTCGTCGGCCATCCGCAGTGCGATGCGCAGGTTCGTGTTCGCGCGCAGGTTGTCCTTGATGACGCCCGCCGGGCGCTGGGTCGCGAGGATCAGATGCAGGCCGAGGGAGCGGCCGCGGGCGGCGACGTCCACGACCCCGTCGACGAACTCCGGGACCTCCTTCGCGAGGGCGGCGAACTCGTCGACGATGATGATCAGGCTCGGGGGCGCCTCGGGGTCGCCGGTGCGCTCGAGGGACACGAGGTCCTTGGCCTTCTTGCGGTTCAGCAGGTGCTCGCGATGATGCAGCTCGGCGCGCAGGGAGGTCAGCGCGCGGCGCACCAGGTGCGGGGACAGGTCGGTGACCATGCCCACGGCGTGCGGGAGCTCGATGCAGTCGGCGAAGGCGGATCCGCCCTTGTAGTCGACGAACAGGAACGTCACCCGGTCGGGCGAGTGGGCGGTGGCCATGCCCATCACCCAGGCCTGGAGGAACTCGGACTTGCCGGCGCCCGTCGTGCCGCCGACCAGGGCGTGCGGGCCGTGGGTGCGCAGGTCGAGGTGGTAGGCGTCCTGGCCGTCGTGGCCGATGAGGCCCCGCAGGTTCGCGTCGTGCTTGCGCGGGACCGGCGGCGACCCGTCGCGCGGGGTCAGCGAGCCGGTCTCCTTCCAGTGCTCGATGACCGCGCCGGGCTCCTCGGCGAGCTCCGTCCCGGCCAGGGTGAGGTAGGAGATGGCGCGCGGGAGGTCGGAGTCGTCGTCCACAGGGACGCCCGCGTCGACCACCGGGGAGAGGTGCCGGGCCACGCCCGCGGCGACGTCGAGGCCGACGGTCTCCACGCTCACGGGGTAGTAGCGCTCCCCGCGGCGCACGATGCCGGCGTTCGCCCCGTCCACGCCGTCCTCGCTCGAGAGGTAAGTGCGGCAGGCGGCGGGCAGGGCCGCGATAGTCGCCGCGCTCCAGATCACGAAGACCCCCACGTCGGGTCCGCGCTCGGCGATGCGCACCAGGCGGGCGCGGTCCACGGGGGCGTCGTCCTCGACGACGAGCACGAGGTTCGGGGTGACCGGGTCGGGAGCGGGCACGGGATCGGCGGAGACGGGGGCGCGCACCGCGCGGCGCAGCTGGGCCGGCGCACCCTCGGAGCGCTCCTCGATGAGCTCCTCGATGCGCGAGACCAGGGAGATGCCGCTGAGCGCGCCGTCGGCCAGATGATCCCCGTCCAGCGGCGAATGGGGGCTCGACGTGTGCGGGAGCCACTTCAGCCAGTCCCAGAGGGCGCGCGAGGAGCGGGAGGTGATCGCGGCGATCGCGAGGTCCGTGGGCGAGTGCAGGGCGAACAGCTGGGTGACCAGGCCGCGGGCGACGGCGTCGGCCTGCTCCCCTCCCCCGGCGACGCCGATCCCGCCGGACTCCCGCAGGTCGCCGACGATCGGCACCCCCGCGATCATCCTGTACTCCTCGTGCATGTCGTCGAGCTGGTCCCAGTACTGGGCGATCGCGTTGTTCTCACCGGGCATCGGGATGCCGACGCGGGACTCCGCGACGCCGAGGCCCAGGCGCACGGTCGTGAAGGCCTCGTGCTCGGGCCGATGGGTCCACAGCAGGCGGCCGAGCCGGTAGGCGGAGTCCACCGCGTCCGCCGTGGAGGGGGTCTCCACGAGCCGGACCGCGCGCTCCAGGTCCTGGGCGGCGGTGACGCGGCGCTTGAGGGACGCCAGGGACTCCTCGAAGTTCTTGATCTGCCGCTCGAGCTGCTTGCGCGACTGGTACTTGCGGTTGAGGTACCCGGCCGTCGCCATCATCGGCATCATCAGCACGAAGATCAGCGAGTAGGGGCTGCGCGTGACCGCGAACATGAGCCCGCCCATGAGCAGCGGCGCGAACATCATGAAGATCGGGAAGAACTGCGGCTGCGGTTCGCGCGGCGGCTGCGGCGGGGTCATCTCGCGGTACTCGAAGCGCGGCACCACGCGCGGGGAGCGGTTGAACTCGACGACCGGGGAGTTCGGGGCGCTGCCGCCCGCGCGGTGCAGCATGATCACCGAGAAGGTGGTGCCGCCCACCTCGACCGTGTCGGCGGGGCCCACGACGGCGCGCCCCACGCGCTCCCCGCCGATCTCCACGCCGTTGGCCGAGCGCAGGTCCACGATCTCCACGGCGTCGGCGACGTTGATGCGGGCATGGCGCTTGGAGAGCATCGGGTCGGCGATGCGGATGTCCACATCGCCCTCGCGACCGATCACGCTCGAGCCGCTGGGCAGGGGGAACTCGCGTCCCTCCTCGGGGCCGGAGAGCACGCGCAGCAGGGCGACGGCGGCGCCGCGCGACTCGGCGCGCGTGGCGTACTCGGTGGAGGAGCGGGCGATGGAGACCACGGAGCCGGAGCGCAGGCCGGCGGAGATCAGGTCGATGCCGCGGTCCAGGGAGCGCACGCCGGCCGCGCCCGGGCCCGCCCCGGCGTCCTGCACCTGCAGGGTCAGTCCCTCGGGCGCCTCGGCGGCGCCGCGCAGCGGATCGCCCAGGTAGAGGGCGCCGGCGACGTCGGCGACGGTGGCCGTGGCGTCGGCGGTGACCTCGAGGTCCGTCATCCGGTCCTCGGGCCGACGCAGCGTGAGCTTGATGCGCATGCGGTGGTGTCCTCGTCAGTCCTCGTCGGCGTCGGCGTCGGCGGTGGCCCTGTCCAGCAGCGGAAGGTCCTCGGCGGTGACCAGACGGGTGAACACGGCGTGCTCGACGAGTCGCGCCCGCCGATTGCTCGCGAGCTTCCCCGGTCCGCCGCGCAGTCCGCGCACGCCCATCCGATCGAGCTTGTCGCAGACGTTGTCGAGCTTGCGGTTGAACTTGGTGCGCGGCCATCCCAGGCGCTCCGCGGCCTGGGCGGACGTGGGCACCGCGCTCATGCCGCTGCCCTCGCGCACGAGCATGGGCTCGGCGAGGGCGAGGATCAGCTGCTTCTGGCTCTCGGTGAGCTGCACCGAACCGACGGTGGTCTCGCCGACCGGGTCCTCCGGGGACGGCGAGCGCTCGAACTCCGGGGTCTCGGTGTGCACGTCCAGCTCATAGGTCGTCGGCCCCGCCGTGAACACCACCTTGGTGACGTCGAAGACCAGCGGCAGGCGGGCACCGGGCGCGAGCCACGCCTGCAGCGCGCCCGCGGAGTCGGTGATGGTCGCGGAGAGCCGCGACCCCACGTTCGAGAGCCACCACAGGGAGTCGACCTGGGTGATCGTGAGGAACCGGCGATGGAGGTACGGGTTGTCCTCGTCGACGACGAGATCGGCCTCGCGGCCGATGCTCAGCTCGCCGCCCTCCTCCGCGCGGTACCACTCACCGCAGAACTCGACCGAGATCGACGCTGCCATGCCCCTGCCTCCCTCTTCGTGCGGTCCTGCCTGCGTGCTCTGCGTGCTCTGCGTGCCTCATGATCCCCGCAGCTCCTTCGTGTCGACGCACTGCTGCTTCGTGGACGGTCCGATCCCGCCGTTCTTCGTCACCACGGTGAGCACGAAGCACGGCTTGTCCCAGGCCAGCGGCACATGGACGGTGATGCTGGAGCTTCCCCGCGCGAGCTCCTCCGTCTCCACGCCCTCGTACTCCTCGGGGAGGTTCTGCCAGGCGATCTTGATGTCGTCGTTCGACGTCATCCCCTCCGGCGTGCTCCAGCTGATCTTCACACTGCCCGGCGTGGTGCCGCGCTCCTTCTCGAGGACTGTCATCGAGATGTCCTTCGGAGGGTCCTGCGCGCCCGGCTTCCAGTCCTCGCTGGTCGTGGGGGCGGCGGTCGTGGGCTCCTCGGGCTCGATGAAGGTGCTGCGCACGACCGCCATCGTCCCCACCCCGATGCCCAGCACGAGCACGGCGGCGAGCGTCACCAGGGGCCACATGGGCCGGCGGCGCACGGGCGCTCCGGGCGCCACCGGCCCGGCGGCTCCGGGCGCCGCAGCAGCGGACGGTGCCCCGGATCCACCCGGCCCGGCCGATCCTCCGGCTCCCGCGGAGGCGCCGGACAGCGCCTCCGGCGCCGGCGAGGGACGCACGAGGGTGGTGTCGTCCCCCTGCCCGGGCGCGAGCGATCGGGACCGGGCGGGCCGCCCGCCGCCCAGCGCGGGGGCGACACCGGCGAAGGGATCCAGCACGCGCGACGACGGGGCGTCGGGGTCGACGGTGGAGACGCGGCGGATGTTCGTGTGCGCCTCGAGGTCTCCCTCCTCCGTGTGCTCGGGCGGGTGCTCGGGGCCGTGCTCGTCGAGCACGTCCATCTGCGTGATGGGCAGGGAGAGGGCCATCTCGACCTGCTGGAGGGCGCGGCCGAGGGCGAGCGCGGACTCGTAGCGGCTCGAGGGGTCCTTCGCCATCGCGACCGAGAGGGTCCGGTTCAGCATCTCCGGGACGTCCGGGCGGCTGAGCGGAGCGAGCGGCTCGGAGGAGATCCGGGCGATGAGATCGCTCGCGGTGTTCCCGCCGGCGCTGCGCTCGAAGGGGGTACGCGCGGCCAGCAGCGAGTACAGGGTCGCGGCGAGGGAGAACACGTCGCTGCGCTCGTCGGCGCTCGGCGGGTCCTCGAAGGCCTCCGGCGGGGACCAGGGGATCGACAGCCCGTGGCTGGACTCGGGCTCGAGGGCGTTGCCCGCGGCCACGGAGATCCCGAAGTCCGTGAGCGCCGGCCTGTTGTACTCGGTGACCAGGATGTTCGCGGGCTTGATGTCGCGGTGCAGGATGCCGGCGCGGTGCGCGGTCTCCACGGCGCCCGCGATCTGCACGCCCACGCGCAGCGCCTCGGCGACGGAGATGCGCTCGCGGCGGAAGCGCGCCCCGTAGTTCGGGCGCGGGCAGTACTCCATGACGATGCAGGCGCGGTGCTCCCTGGTCACCTCCGCCTGGTGGATGGTGACGATCGAGGGATGGGTCGACATGGTCGCCATCACGTTCGCCTCGGCGTCGAACTGTCGGCGCACGGCGTCGTCGAGGACGCTCGCGAGCAGCACCTTGATCGCGACGCTCCGCTGCGGGCGCAGCTGGCGGTACAGGTGGACGTCGGCGAAGCCGCCCGATCCCAGCAGGCGCTCGTACTCGTACCCCGCGAGCTGCGGCGGCGGGGCCGGCGGGCGGGGGCTCATGAGGGCCTCCCCAGCAGGGTGAGGACCACTCCGTCACCCAGGTCGAGGCGGTCCCCGTCGGCGAGGACGGGGCTCTGGCCCGAGCGCAGGCGCTGCGGCGCCTCGCCGGAGCGCAGCAGGGTGGTGCCGTTGGTGGTGCGCAGGTCCTCCGCGACCACGTGCCAGCCCTCGAGGCGCAGCGCGACGTGGGAGCGCGAGATGTCCTGCTGGGGGCTGGGGACGGTGATCAGCTGGGGGACGTCGTCGCCGCTCACGCGAGAGGCGCGGGGTCGGCGGCCGATGATCGCCGAGCGGTCGAGCAGGAACCGTCCGCCGGTGCTGATCTCGATCATCCCGAGCGGCGGGCGCGCCACGGTGCGCACTCCCCCGCGGATGCGGGCGCCGCACCAGCGGCAGGTCGTGGCCTCGGGCGGGTTCGCATGCCGGTTCTCGCAGACGGCACCGGGAAGGGTGACCGCCTGGGCGGGGGCGGTGGGCGCCTGGCCGATGGGCTGCGCAGGGGAGCCGGCCGAGGTCGCGGAGCGCGGCGGGGCCGCGGCATCCGACGGGGCACCATCACGACCGGTGCCGGTGCCCGGGAGTGCGGCGGGCGCGTTCGGGGCGTGCGCTCGCTCGGCGCCGGTGCGGGCCGCAGCGCGCGCCGCCTGCGCCACCTCGGGGGCGGTGCGTCGCATGCCGGGCACCCAGTCGATGAAGTCCCCGGACGATTCCCGTGGCTCGTCCCCTCCCATCGAGAGGGCGGGCTCGGGGCCGACGGGCTCGGAAGGCGCGCCGTCGGGCGTCGCCTCCTCGCTCGCGTCACCGGCGGCACCGGGGGCTTCGAGGTCGAGGGACTCGACGTCGAGCGTCGCCTCCGAGGCACGCTCGCCCTCCGCGGCGTCCCCGTCCTCGCCCGCGGCGCGGACCGCGGCCGCCTCGATGCTGCGGTGGAGGGTGCGCCCGAACAGGTCGTCGTAGGCGCTCCCGCCCTCGCCGATCACCGCGCCGAGGCCGCTCGCGCCGGCGGCCCGGGCGGGCCCCGGAGATGATTCCGCGTCGGTGGGGGCGGCGTCGGGCTCACGGGCGGCTGCGGCGGCGGAGGGATCGGGGTGCGGAGCGGGATCCGGGTGCGGAGGATCGGCGATCGGGACCGGCGAGGCACCGGGCTCAGGGGCGCCGGCCTGCTCCGCGGCGTCGGGGTCGATCGGTTCGACCCGCGTCACGGGTGCCGAGTCGGTCGCGGCCATCTCCGCGTGCGCCGGCACCTGGGCACCCTCGCCGGTCGGCGTCGGCGAGGGTACGGGTGCGGGGGCGGCTGGGGGTGCAGGTGCGGGCGCGGGTGCGGGCGACGGTGAGGATGTCGGGCCCGCCGTCGTCTCCGTCGCGCGCTGAGCGCTGCGCGCGGCACGGCGATCGAACAGCGAGGAGGTCACCAGCCTGGTCGAGCGGCCGGACGCGGGCGTCTGCGGAGGGTGCGCCGCAACGGGCTCGGCGGGCTCCGCGGATGCAGTGGCGGGCGCAGGCGTGGCCGCGGCGGGGTCCGACGCGGGTGCAGGGGTGGCTGCGGCGGGGTCCGGCGCGGGCGCGGATGCAGGTGCGGGCGCGGCCGACGATGCGGGCGCAGAGTCTGCCGACGCGGACGCAGGCGCCGCCGCCGAGGACGGCTGCTCGGACGTCCCAGCGTCGGCGGGCGGCGAGGCCTGGGCAGCGGCGGAGGGTGCGAAGAGGTCGTCGAACATGCTGGGCCCGGCAGGGGCCTCCGCAACGGCATTCCGTGCGGGCGATGACGAGGACCGCGAGCTCGACGGTGCGGACGCGGACTCCGCCCGCGCGGCGGACTCCTGCGCGCGGCGCTCCTCGCGCTCGCGCCTCTCCTTGTCGCGCGCCGCCTTGCGCTGCGCGGCGCGCTCCTTGGCGGCGGGGTCGAGGATGGAGCTGCCGTCGGCCTCGACCTGCTCGGCGAGCTGCGTGCGCGCCGCCTCCTCGAGCTCCGCGGGGTCGATGGTCATGAGCACGAACCCGCGGACGCGGCTCATGCCCTCGACGGATCTCAGCGCGGCGACCGGATCCTCCGCGGGCAGATCGCCGAAGGCGATCCGGTGCACGCCGTCGAGCTCGGTGATGACGGCGGGGCCCTCCTCGGTTCCCGCGAGCAGCTGCCGGCCCTCTGCCGTGTACACCGCGAGGGGACTCGTGCCGGTGAGACCGATCGTCCGGCGCGTGCCGTCGCCGAGCGCGAACAGCACCGGGGGCAGGCGGTCCTCGGTCTCGAACTCGCTGCCCGAGGCGAGGTCCCCGAGCAGGGCGTCGGCCGCCGGGGGCTCGCCGAGCACCCGCCATGCGGACGCGACCAGGGAGCTCTTGACGCCGGGGACGAGCAGCATCCAGCCGGCGGGCCGCACGACGAGCGTCGCGGGGCCGGGATTGAACCAGGTGCCGCGTCCCAGGAGCGAGGAATCCCCGCTCACTGCGATCGGTCCTCGGTCCCGTCGCCGTCCTGCGCGTCGTCCGTCCCGTCCGTCCCGTGCTGCGCGTCCTCGCCGCTGCTCCCCGCGGCGTCCGCACCGCGCGGGTGGGTGTCCTCCTCGACCTCGATGGCCGGCTGGGGCGCGCCACTCCCCCGCTGCTGGGCGTCGCCCGTGGAGAGCCCGACGAGCGCGGTCGCCTCGACGACCACGACGCTCACGTTGTCGTGCCCTCCGGCCTCGACGGCATCGCGCACGAACGCGCGGCTCAGGTCGTCGACGTCGGCGTCGCTGCGCAGGAGGCGCTCGATGGCCTCGTCGGAGATCTCGTTGGTGAGGCCGTCGGAGCACACGAGGATGCGGTCGCCCACCTCCGCGGGGATCAGCCAGAAGTCCGGATCCGGCTCCGCGCCCACCCCCAGGGCGCGGGTGATCATGTGCCGGTAGGGGTGCACGCGGGCCTCGGCATCGGTGAGGTCGCCGTGGTCGATGAGCTCCTGGACGACGGAATGATCCACGCTGACCTGCTCGAACAGCTCGCCGGAGAGGCGGTAGACGCGGGAGTCGCCCAGGTTCATGACCGCCCAGTAGCCCACGCCGTCCAGCACCATCGTCGCGACCAGTGCGACCGTGGTGCCCGCGCCGCGCTCGTCGTCGGCGCTGAGACCGCTGATGCGGGCTCCCGCCGAGCGCAGGGCGTCGCCGAGCTGCTCGATGGTCACGTTCTCCTGGACGGTGAGCTTCTCGAACTCCTCGACGGCGATCGCGCTCGCGACCTCACCGGCGTTGTGCCCGCCCATGCCGTCGGCGACCATGTGGATCGGGTGCGCGTCGAGCACGGAGTCCTCGTTGGTCTCTCGTACGCGGCCGACATCGGTCGCATGGGCGGAGACCACGCGGACGGTGCCGGGGAGGTCGGGATCGGTGAGGGATGCGTCGATCACTGGATGCGCTCCACGGTGAGGGTTCGGTCCCCGATCGACAGCGTGGCGCCATCGGGCAGGGACAGGGGCGAGTGCGGGTCGAGATCCTGGGAGGAGCCGTCGGCGAGGATCAGCGCCGAGCCGTTCGTCGAGCCGAGGTCCGTGACCTGCAGGCCCTCGACGGTGGCTTCGAGACGGAGGTGCGACTTCGAGACCGAGCGGGTCTCGTCCGCGAGGACGAGCCGTTCCTCCCCGGTCTCGGCCGCAGGGTTGCGCCCGAGCGTCGCGACGCCGCGCACCTCGTGCACGGAGCCGTCGTCGAGCAGCAGGCGGTAGCCAGGGCGGCGATCGCGGCGCGCGGGGACGACCCGGGTCGCCTCGACATCGCCGAGGTCCTCCGTCGGCTGCGTGAGACGCGTCGACTCGTCGAGGTCGGCGGGAGC
Organism: Brachybacterium sp. ACRRE; assembly: GCF_022346485.1. Classification (NCBI taxonomy): domain Bacteria; kingdom Bacillati; phylum Actinomycetota; class Actinomycetes; order Micrococcales; family Dermabacteraceae; genus Brachybacterium; species Brachybacterium sp. ACRRE. Next base: position 93,086 of record NZ_JAKRMO010000003.1, read on the forward strand.
GCCGACGGGCGCGGGCGTCGAGGACGGTGCCGGAGCCTGGGCCGGCGCGGGCGTCGGCGCCGACTGCACGGGCTCGGCCGCGGGCGCCGGAGAGCTCGTCCACGCAGCACTCGGATCGTCGCCGGAGACGGGCTGGGCGGACTCAGCTGGTCGCGCGGGCTCATCGGGCCCCGCGGGCTGCGCGGGGTCGACGGGCACTGCGAACTGCTCGGGCTGCACGGGCTCGATGGGCTGCACGGGCTCGGCGGGCTCGCTCGCCGCCGCGGCCGATCCCTCCGAAGGCGGGGCCCAGGGGTCGACGATCTCGTCGGCCTGTGCGCTGTGCGAGTCGGCCGGACGGGGGTCCGCGGGGGGTGAGTCGTCGGCGGCGGCCGGCGCAGGCGCGGATGACTCCTCGTGCGGTGCCGGGGGCGGCGGGGCCCAGGGCGAGGAGGTGATGATCGGCTCCTCCACCCGGTCGGACGACGGTGTGACGGGGCCCTGAGAGGCCCCGGGAGATGCCGCGGGGGCGTCCCATGACTGCTCGCGCGCACCATCGGGTGGCGAGCCCCACGCGGGCGAGGGCTGTGCCTGCGCCGGGGACGGCGCGGGCACCGGAGATCCCCACGCGGGCGGTGCAGGGGCGGCTGATGCGGCGGCCGGTGATGCGGCGCCGCCCTGCGACGTGCCGCCAGCCGGGCTCCCGTTCGCGGCCGGTTCCTCCCAGGCGGCACCGGGCTTCGCGGTGAGGTTCTCGCGCACGGACACCGGCACCGAGGGGTCACCGAGGTACTGGGCGGCGTCGGGCCGGGCGAAGTCGTCGGGCCGAGGGGCGTAGGGGTCGCGACCGGCGCGCGCGTCCACGAGGATCGTGCTGATCATGCGGTCGTGCAGGCCGCGCCCGTGGCGCTCGGGGTCGAGGAACGTCGTCAGCCCCGCGATCCAGGTGAGCAGCGCGAGCACCACGTACCGGGCCAGCGAGCGGCCGAAGCCGAGGGGTGCGCCGGTGTCCTCGCGCACGACCCGCAGGCCCATGATGAGGCCTCCGAGGGTGAAGCCACGGCTCCCCTGCAGCCACACGATCACGAGTGCGTAGGCGATCGGCAGGGCCGCGCCGAGGCCGGTCAGGATCGTCGCGAGCGTCGGATGCGACTGCAGGACCAGGAGGATCGTGCCGATCCACAGGGGCAGTGCGGTGATGCCCGCGATCACTCCGTCGATGATGAAGGCGAGCACGCGCTTGCCGGTGCCCGCAGGGGCGCAGCCGTCCAGCGGCGGTTCGAGGGGCGCGGGCCCACCGGGGTCGGCGGGTCGGTCCTGCGCCGGGGAGGGCGGCTGCCCCCACACGCCGGCGGGCTGCTGTGCGTCCATCCCACGATCGTACTGGGACCGTCCCCGCAGCGCCGTCCCGGCGGGATCCGGCGGCTCCGGGGCGCTGCTGCCCAGCAGCTGGATCTGATCGGAGTCCTCGGCGGGCGCGCTGTCCGCGGCCGCCTCGGCGCGCCGCCGGGGCGGCGCCGCCCAGGCGCCGGGTGCGTCGGTCGCGCGCTTCTCGTAGGGCGACTCCCGGTACCGGGCGCCGCACTCGCCGCAGAGGGCCGCACCGGCGCTCAGCAGTGCCCCGCAGGTGCTGCAGTAGCGGGGCGTCCCGCCCTGCGCGCCGGGCGGACCCCCGTGGCCTGCCTGGATGCTCATCATCGGTCCCTCCTGCGGCGCGGTCCGCGCCGTGCGCTCGATGTTCTGCGCCATGCACGGTATCTTTCCGCGGCCCCGTCCACGAACGATCGGCCCCTCCGCACGCCCCGCTCGAGGGCGCCGCGCAGGGCGAACGCGCCGCCTGTCCGGGATGCACGATCCGCGACGCTCCCCCTGCGGGAGTCCTCCGCGGAGCGCTGGGCGGATGCCGCTCGCAGCCGCTGCTCGGCGCGACGGTCCGCGCGACGCCGCGCCCGGAAGGAGCGCAGCGAGACCGCTGCGCGCGCCCGACGGTGCCAGGGCAGGTCCTCGGTCATCCGACGGCGCGCGGCGGCGACCGAGGCCCAGTAGGACTCGAGGTCGGACTCCGACGGGGCGTCGGGCGCGAAGGTCGCCCGATCGGCGCCGGAGGCCAGATGCCGCAGGTCCGCGGCCGCATCGGCGTCGAGCTCGGCGATGATCGCCTCGGCGGTCTCCTTCCTGGTGTCCGACGGCGCGCCGCGCCGTCCCAGGTCGGTGCGCAGATCCACGATCTCCCGCCAGCCTCCGTCGATGCGGTCCCCAGGGGCTCCGCGCAGCCTGCGGTGGCGTCGGCGCAGCACCTTCGCGCCGGCGATCGCGCCGAGCGTCGCGGCGACGAGCACGGCGAGCAGGCCCGTTCCGGAGACGTACCCGACCCACAGCGGGGCGGGCTCGGGCGGATCCGGCGGGTCCGGCTGGTCCTCGGCCGTGGCGCCCGGCGGGGGCGTCGGCGGGTCCGCGGGCGGCGGCGGGGGCTGGGGCACCTGCGGCTGAGGCTTGTCGGTGGTCTTCTGCTCGGGCTGGGTGAGGGTGTCGTCGTTGTCGGGAGCCGGATCGAACCGCTGCCAGTGGACGGTGTCGGATCCGGGCTCCTGGAAGGCGACCTCGACCCAGGCGGTGACGTCGTCGCCGGTGACGGTCGCGGTCCCCGCATCGGAGCCGGAGACCTCGAAGCCCATCACCACGCGGGCGGGGATCCCGATCTCCCGGGCGAGGACGGCGGTGAGGGCCGCGAACTGCTCCTCGTCGCCGATCCTGCCCTGCGGCATGGCGTCGGGCTCGGAGCGGTCGAAGCTCGGATCGTTGAGCATCGCGAGCAGGCGGGACTCCCCGTGACCGGAGAGCGAGGCCTGCTGGTCCTCGATGCCGTGGGAGTACTCGGCCTCGGTCTTGATGCCGACCATCAGGTTGCTCATGGTCGCGTAGTCGTTGGGGGCGTCGCTGGCCCACTCCTCGGCGGCCTGCTTGAACTTCGGGTCCAGCCCTTCGAGGGGCGGGAGCTCGTCCGCCACGCCGGCGGCGAAGCGCATCGAGTGCTGCGCGTCCTCGGACGCGCTCCTGTACGGCTCGTAGGTGACGTCGTAGCTGTCGCCCTCGCGCAGCGAGGACGAGTCCACGAGCGTCTGGGAGCGACGGTTGAGGAAGAGGGAGTCGCCCAGTCGCGCGGACCCCGAGGGCCGCTGCGCCGTCGGCTCCTGATCGGGGTCGACGCGATCGGTCGTGGTGCCCAGGGTGGGCATCCAGACCCCGTGGTAGCCGCCGATCGTGACCGTCGAGGTGCGCGCGTCTCCTCCCGACTGCGCGAGATCCACGGCGCCGGCGATCTTGAGGAACGCGCCCGAGGGCGAGTCCGCGCGGTTCGAGCCGGCGACGTCGTACACCTCGCGGTTGTAGTCGTCGAGGGTCGCCAGACGGATCTGCTCCCCGTCCTTCACGTTCGTGACGGTGAAGAGCTCCTCCTTGCGGCGGTTCTTGACGTAGCCGCGGAAGTCGGAGAGCGGGGAGACGTACTCGGCCGGGTCGAACTGCGGGGTGAGGCTGTCGCGCAGGGCGAAGCGCGCCGTGCCCGAGGGCGGGTCCAGTGCGGGGCTCGCGGCGCCGGTGATCGCGGCGGCGAGCAGCAGGATCACTCCCCCGCCGATCACGCGCCGTCGCAGCACGGGGTTGCCCCAGGAGCCCGCGCGCACGGTGTCGGAGATGATGGTGGAGCGCGAGGTGCGCAGGCGCGCGCTCTCGAAGCGCCAGCTCAGCCAGGCGAGGGAGAGCATCGCGAACAGCAGCCCGCGCAGCAGCGGGAGGGTGGCCTCCGCAGTGCCGAACACGACCGAGCACAGCAGCATCGCGCAGGGGAAGAGCCACGCGATCACGCAGCGGCGGGTGCGCAGCAGCACGGAGAAGCCCGCGGCGCCCAGCAGCAGCATGGGCAGCCAGACGACGCCCAGCACGCCGTTCCCGATGCCGATGGGCGGGCTGATGGTCAGCGCGCTCTTCCAGGTCGTCACGGGCATGCGCAGAAGCTCGAGAAGGGCCGACGGCGTGGGCAGCACGCCGAGGAGCGCGCGGTCCGGCACCACGAACGCCGCGCCCAGCGCGAAGTGCACGATCGCGATCGCGAGGGTCAGCAGCAGCGGTCCGAGGGACCAGCGGGCGCCGAGCAGGGCGATCACCAGCGAGAGGACGAGCGCCATCACGCCGGTCACGAGGTACCAGGGGCCTCCGAAGACCGAGTGGAACCCCAGCAGCGCGAGCAGGAACAGCGCGCCCAGCACGACCACGTCCACGACGCTCGCGCGCAGCGGGCGCTGCTCGCCCAGGGTCTCCTCGACCCCTCCGGTCGACGGTCGCCGCGGGGGCGGGGCCGTGGTCGTGGCAGATGCCTCCGGCGCCGGGTCCGTGCCCGACTCCGGGTTCGTGCCCGGCGACGAGGACCGTCGACCTCCGGGACCGGGCAGGTGCGCGGCGCTCATCGGCCCACCGTCCTCATCGCCATCGGCAGGTCCTCGATGCGCCCCAGGGTCACGAGCTCGAGACCGCCAAGGCGGGAGCGCCGCACCTCCGCGCCGTGTGCGCAGCGCACCGCGATGGGCAGCACGCCGGGCGGGAAGCGGGTCGCGGCCTGGTTGAGCTCGGTCGGGGTCGCCTGGGAGCCGACGACGAGGACGACGGCGGACGCGTTCGGGGCCTTGTCCGCGCAGGCCTGGCCGAGATCCCGCAGGGGGCGCCGGCCGCGCTGCGCCTCGAGCACCGTGTAGTCGTCCAGCAGTCGGCGCAGCGTGGCGGTCCGCTGGCGCCCGGCGGTGGTGAGGGCCGTGAGCTCCTTCTCCTCCCGCATCGTCTGCACGGAGACGGAGGCCGCGGCCGAGACGGCGAGCTCGAACTCGTCCTCGTCCTCGAAATCGGCGGCGCGGTCGGCGAGCGCGACGACCACGTGGGAGCGTCGGGTCTCCTCGAACTGGCGGACCATGAGCCTGCCGGTGCGGGCGGTCGTGCGCCAGTGGACGTGCCGGCGGTCGTCCCCCGGCGTGTAGTCGCGCAGGGCGTGGAAGGCGATGTCGGAGCTCGAGAGGTCCGACGAGGGGGTGCCCTCGAGGTCCCGCAGGAAGCCGCTCGCGGCCTCGTCGAGGCGGACTGTGCGCGGGTGCACGAAGAGCTCCTGCGCCTTCGCCCAGGTCACCTGGCGCCGCATGAGCGAGAGCGGATCGTCGCGCACGGAGCGCACGGGGCCGACCACGAGCACGGCACGACGCCGGGTGGGCACGGCGAACAGCTCCTCGTGAGCGGCCGAGGCGCCCAGGCGCGGCACCAGGAACTGGGCGCTCGCGCCGCCCACGGAGAGCTCGATCCGCGAGGGCAGGATCGTCTTCTCGGTCGGGTTGCGGACCTCGACCCGGCCGACAGCACGGGTGCCCACGACCACCCGATGGGACTGCAGGTCCAGGGTGATCGCGTAGGAGGTGCGGCCCAGCACGAACACGGCCGCGATCACGAGGGGCACGAGCAGGGCGAGCGCGAGCACGTTGAGCTCGGTGATGTGCAGCCGGAGCCCGAGGACCCCGGTCACCAGCACTGCCGCGAGCAGGGTCCAGCCCACGGGCGAGACCACGGCGAGCACGGGCTTCGCGCGCTTCCACGCGCGCTGCGCCGTGCGCCGTGCGCGTTCGAGGAGACCCGGCGCCGGCGCGTCGGTGTCCGCGACCTCGGCGGTCGCCGACGCCGGCCCGGGCGCCGACGACGGCGCGGGCGCGGGCGACGGCCCCGAGGGATCGCCCGGTGCTGCGACGGGCGACGCGGCCGGCGGGGGCGTCGAGGAGATGCGGGGAGGGATGCTCATGCGTTCGGGAGGCTCACGCGCTCTCTCGGCGGGCCTGCGGCGGGGCGACCTCGGAGAGGATCCTGCCCATGACGCTCGCGGCGGAGGCGCCGGCGAACTCGGCCTCGGGGTCCAGGACGAACCGGTGCAGCCAGACGGGCGCGATGAGCTCCTTGACGTCGTCGGGGACGACGTAGTGGCGGCCGTCGGCCGCGGCCCAGACCTTCACGGCGCGCATGAGGGCGAGGGCGCCGCGGATGGAGACGCCCACGCGGACCTCGTCGGCCAGGCGGGTCTCCTCCATGAGCCGGGAGACGTACTCGAGGACCGCGGGGTCCACGTGCACGGTGGAGGCGAGGGCGGTCATGTCGTCGACGGCCTGCAGGGAGATCTTCGGGCTCAGCTGCCGGCTGCGGTCGCGGATCGCGGATCCCTGGAGGATCTGCACGCTCGAGGCGTGGTCGGGATACCCCAGGGACGTCTTCATGAGGAAGCGGTCCAGCTGCGCCTCGGGCAGGCGGTAGGTGCCGGCCTGCTCGATGGGGTTCTGGGTGGCGATCACCAGGAACGGGGAGCCGACCTCATGGGTGACGCCGTCGACGGTGACCCGCCCCTCCTCCATCACCTCGAGCATCGAGGACTGGGTCTTCGGGGAGGCGCGGTTGATCTCGTCGGCCAGGACGATGTTCGCGAAGACGGGGCCCTTGTGGAACTCGAACTGCTTGGTGGCCTGGTCGTAGATCGTCACGCCGGTGACGTCGGAGGGCAGAAGGTCGGGCGTGAACTGGATGCGCGTCGACGTGCCCTGCACGGTCGCGGCGAGCGCGCGGGCGAGAGAGGTCTTCCCCGTGCCCGGCGCGTCCTCGAGCAGCACGTGCCCGGAGGCGAGCATCGAGGTGAGCACGAGGCGCACCACGTCGCTCTTGCCCAGGACGGCCTGGCCGACGCTCTGGACGAGCTTGTCGAAGGTCTCGGCGAACCAGCTCGCCTGTTCGGGGGTCATGCTCACGTGGGGTCTCCGATGGTGCGGGATGGGATGGGGACTGAAGGGCGGGGTTCGTGCGTCACTTATCGGGCTCCGTGATCGTCGCGACCTTCTTCCCGTCGAGCAGGACGTCGAACTTCTTGCCCGGATAGCCGTGGAAGTACTGATGGGTGCTGGTGAACCGCCCCTGACCATCAGCAGGGATCTCCTTCGGAAGGGAGCTCGCCCCCTCGGACCACTTGCTGTCGGTCTCGTACTCGTAGAAGTCGAGCTGGTACTTCTTTCCCGGCTCCAAGTTCTCGAGGCTGAAGCTGAACCAGCGGCAGCTGCCGTTCTCGCAGCCGGTCTCTCCCGAGGCGCCACCCTTGCCCTCCCACTGGGGTTCGCCCGACAGCTTCGGGGTGGGCGACTTCGCGGTCGCGGAGTCGGAGGTGGTGCCGCTGACGAGCTTCTCGCTGTTCACGACGCGCGCATCGACGGTGTACTTCGTGCCGCCCTTCGCTCCGACCTGCGGATCGCCGCCGCCGGCGCCGAGGTCCTTCCAGCCGCCGCCGTTCACGCGGTACTGGACTGTGCTCACGCCGACCCCGCCGCCGCCGTTGGCCCTGATCTTCGCGGTCACGGGGCAGGAGGTGCCGCTGCAGTTCGCGGCGCTCATCGACACCGACGGTGCATCCGGCTTCGTGTACGGGCGCACGGCGCTCGAGGCCTTCGAGAGCTCGCTCTCGCCGCCCGCGAAGCGGTTGTACGCCTGCACGGTGAACGTATAGTCCTTCCCGTTCTCCAGCCCGTCGATCGTCACGGAGTCCTTCGAGGCGTCCACGGTCCGCGGCTCGCCGCCGGGCCAGCGCACCATGTAGTGGTCGATCGGCGTGCCGCGCCCGTCCGCCTTCTTCCAGGAGACCGTGACGCGGCCGTTGGGCCCGCTGCCCGTGTGGGCGTCGGGGAGGGAGGCCGTCACGCCCGTGGGGGCCTTCGCCTTCGCGTACGCCGTGACCGGGTTCGAGGCCGCCGAGGCCCCTGTCCCCTTCCCTACGGAGTTCGTGCCCGTGTAGGTGAACGTGTACTCCGTGTTGCGGTCCAGGTCGTCGAAGCGACCGGAGGTCTTCCCGTCCTTCGTGGTGATGGTCTTCTCGGCACCGCCGCCCTTCCCGGGATGGGCGGTGACGGTGTACGAGGTGACCTTCTCGCCGTTCTGCTCGTCCTCGGTCATCGCCGGCCACTTCACCAGGACGGTGCCGCCCAGTTCGTCTTCGAAGCGCGTCGCGGTGATCTTCCCTGACGGTTTCTTGGGCTTGCCCGCAGGGTGCTCCGCCGACGACCGCTCGGACCAGTCGGAGGGCTCGTCGGCCTTGTTCTTCGCGCGGACGCTGAAGGTGTAGTCGACGCCGTTGGTCAGCCCGTCCACGGTGGTGCTGGTGCTCCCGCCCTCGACCGGGATCGACCTCGTGGAACCGTCCGCGCCGATCATCTGCAGCACGTACTCGCTGATGGGCGAGCCGTGGTTGACGGGCTTCGTCCAGGACACCTGGAGCTTCCCGTCGCCGCGCTTCACGCGCGGAGCCTCGGGCTTCTCCGGCTTCACGTCGGGACGGGCCTTCGCCGAGGCGGCCGACGGCTCCGACGTCCCCACGTCGTTCGTCGCGGCGACGGTGAAGGTGTACTCGGTGTCGTTGGTGAGTCCGCTGATCTTGCAGGTCGTGCTCTCGCACTGCGTGGACTTCCCACCGCCGGCGGGCTTCACCGTGTACCCCGTGATCGGGGCGCCGTTGTCGTTCCCCGGCTCGAATCCGAGCACCACGTACCCGTCGCCGGTCTCCTCGATACGAGGTGCCGAGGGGGAATCCGGCTTGCCGCGCACGTTGACGCGGATGGTGCCCGTGTCCTGCCGGTCGGGATCCTTGGTGGCGTCCTGGATGGTGTAGCTGACGGTGGCGACGCCGTGGAAGTCGGCGCCGGGCGCCAGCGTCACCGCGTCGTCCGTGTGGTCCACGTCGATCGTGCCGGCCTTCGCCTTCGCGTCGACGATGGTGACGGGCTTGCCCAGGGGCTCGGTGTCGTTCGCGGTGGGGCGCACGGTCTTCGTGTCTCCCGCGTCGATGTCGTAGGTGTCCTCCTGGGCGGACGGGAGCGGCTCCCGGGAGCCGGTGACCGTGCCGCTGATCTCGGCCTTCACGGGGTCGTTGGTGCCGTCGGAGACGGAGACGGGCACCGAGAACTTCGTGCCCTTGGCGACGTCGGCATCGGCCTGGGCGCTCACCACTCCCTCGGGGCTGACCTCGACGCTGATGCCGTCCACTCCGGTCTCGCCGGTGGACTCGAACGTGAGGGCGTCTCCCTCGGGGTCGTCTGCGGTCCGGGCGAGGTCGACCTGGCGGGCGTCGCCGCCCTGCTCGACCTCGAGGTCGGTCCCCTGGATCGACGGCGGCCTGTTGTCCTTGGACTCGACCGTGACCGGGATCGACAGCATGCCCACGGCAGCGGTGTCGTCGCCGCGCGGCCCGTCGGTGACCTCGGCGGTGATCGTGTCCTCGCCGGAGTAGTCGTCGGCCGCGCGGTACACGAGGGTGTGCTCGTCCGCGACGAGGCTGTCGCCGTTCGCGTGCTTCGCCTTCACGGTGGCGGTATCGGTGATGACGGGGGCCTGGCCGCCAGGTCGCACGCGCACGTTGTCCGTGTCGTCGAGCGGGATCTTCGCCTCCGTCCCGGCCTGGACGGTGATGGGCTCGCCGACCCAGGTGGGGGCCTGCTTCGAGGTGCCCGGCACCCAGATGTAGCCGGCCGCGGAATGGTCGTCGAGGTCGGTGGCGGTGTAGCGGATCCGGAAGGGCTCCTCCCGCGGGGTGACGCGCACGATCCCGCGGTCCTCGTCGACGATCTGCACGCCCTCGGGGCTGCCGTCGATCGCGAGCTCGAGGTCCTTCACGCTGCCGTCGGGGTCGACGTCGTTCGCGAGGGCGTCGACGTCCACGTGGTCGCTGCTCTCGTCGAGCACCTCCGCGGCGGGGACGAAGTCGTCGGTGACGATCGGAGCGCGCTCCTCGGCGTCCTCCTTCACGGTCAGCAGGATGCTGGCCTCGTCGGAGAGGGATCCGTCGCTCGCGCCGTACCTGATGGTGTACGTGCCGAGCTCCTCCGGCGTCACCATGTCGACGGAGGCCGAGCCCTTCGCCTGGTCCTCGTCGAGGTCGACGGATCCGTCCTCGGACTTCACGAGGTCCCGGTCGATGCTGAGCGGCGCCCCCTCGGGGTCGGTGTCGTTCTCCAGCGGGAAGACCTGCAGCTTGCGGCCCGGCTTGGCCTCGACCGTGTCGTCCTCGGCGATGGGGTACTGATTGGTCTCGGTGCGGGCGGCGATGCCGATCTTCACCTCGGCCGTGCCGACGGCGCCCTGGCGGTCCATGACCTGGTAGCGGAAGGTGTCCGTGCCCGAGGCGTCGTCATCGGCCACGTAGTCGATCCACTCCCCGGACGCGGAGGTCACGCGTCCCTTGCTCGGGGCGTCGCCGGTGACTCCCGTGAGGATCACGGAGTCGCCGTCGGGATCGACGCCGCTGAGGCTCACGGGGATGCGCACCGTGCTCCCGGCGACGGTGCGCGCGGTGAGGTTCTGCGGCGCGGGGCGCTCGTTGCTGGCGTCGTCCGGGACCACGGTGATCCGCAGGCGCGCGGAGGCCGAGCGCCCGGTCTCGTCGGTGGCGGTGTAGGACAGGGAGGTCTCGCCCTTGGCATCGGGCTTCGCGGTGAAGCGGACCTTGTCCTGATAGGTCTCGAGCGTCCCCATGTCCTCCGCGTCGTCGGCGTCGCGGAAGTCGCCGCCGAGCGCGAGGTCGGAGTCGATCGGGGAGGTGTCGTTGGCGAGGACGTCGGCCGTCACCAGGTCTCCCGCCCGCACGGTCACCTCGTCGTTGACGGTCTTCGGCTCGGCGAACTGGCTGTCGGTCTTCACGACCATGGTCTGGACCGTGCCCTCGACCTCGCCGGCCTGGTTGGCGACGGTGTAGGAGATCGGGACGGGCTCGCCGTCGGTCTCGGCATCGGGATCCGCGGTGATCTTGATCAGGTGGTGGTCGAGCACGCGCGCATCGACGCCGCTGCCGTCGGGCACCGACACGGAGTCGACGACCAGCACTCCCCCGGTCGGGTCGACGTCGTTCTCGAGCGGGTCGACGAGGGTGGACCCGCCGGCCGTGACCATGCCGAGGTCGTCCACGGCGACGGGCTTCTCGGCCTCGGCGCTCGGGTCGGCGACGTCCACGCGGATGAGCCCGTCGGCGCTCTGCGTGCCGCCGACGATCGTGTAGTCGAGGTAGTAGGTGCCGGCCGTCCTGCCGGTGACGGAGACGGTGCCGGCGTCGAGGTCCTTCTCGATGTCGAGACCGTCCCCGCCGCCCTCGAGGGAGACCTCTGCGAGCTCGAGCTTGTCGCCCGAGGGGCTCAGGTCGTTCTCCAGCGGTTCGAGGTCGACGGCGCTGCCGGCGACGACCTGGGTGTGGTCGGCCGTGGTGATCGGTGCGAGGTCCTCGTCCTGGACGACTTCCACCTTGAGTTCGCTCTCGAACTCCTGGCCCTTGTCGTCGCGCAGGGTGAGGGAGATGGACTTCTCCCCGTCCTCGAGGCCCGCGTCGGTGTAGCTGACCACGCCGTCCGGGGTGAAGGTGACGCTGTCCTGCGGCTCGACGCTGGCTCCGGCGAGGTAGAAGTCGTCGCCGTCGGGATCACGGTAGTAGGGCAGGATGTTGAAGCTGAAGCTGCGCCCGGACCGGATCTTCATCTTCGGCGTCTCGTCCTGGGCGAGCTCGGGCGGGGCGTCGTCCTGCTCTCCCCGGACCGTGAGGGTCGCGACGGACTCCGCGGTGCCGCCCCGGCCGTCGGAGACCGTGTAGACGATCTCCTTCTTCGTCCCGGGCTTCGCGTCCTCGGGGACGTCGATCTGCAGTTGGGTGCCGCCCCGGATCGGGGTCACGCGCCCCAGGTCGCTCTCGGCCTTCTTGGGCTTCGCGGTGAGGACGTCGCCGTCGGGGTCGGTGTCGTTGCGCAGCACGTCCAGCACGGTGCTGGATCCGGGTCGCACGCCCATCTCGTCGGGGTTCGCCACCGGGTCGCGGTTGTCCTCCTTGCGGTCGTAGTCGAGGTTCGCGACCGTGGAGGTCTTGGTCTCCTTCTCCTCCTGCTTGCGGTCGTCCTTCTTGATGTCCTGGGTGACGACCCAGTCGTCGACCAGCGTCATGTCCTGGGAGATCATCCAGGACAGCCCGCTCTCCTGGTCGTTGAGGACGACGAGGTCCCCGTTGACGCGCAGGGCGAGGTCGCTCTCGTCGCGGGCGTCCTCGATCGTGTCGGCCTTCACCTCCCCGCCGCAGACGCGCACGTAGCGCAGGGACCCGTTCCACGCCCCGTAGGCGCAGCCGCCGACCTGCGCGGGCGCCACGGGCTCCCCGTTCCCGCCGGACGGGTGGTGCTGCGCCTTCCCGGCCGAGCCGCTGAGCGGGATCTGGTAGAGCGTGTCCGTGGTGGCGAGGACGACGTCGTCGGACTCGGGGCCCGGCTGCTGGAGCTCGGCGCCCTGGACGCTCGCGGTGGATGCCCCGAGGTCCTTGAGCGCGACCGTGGTCTTCGCGTCCTCGCCGATGTGCAGCCGGCCGTGGCCGGTCTCGGTGTCGAGCACGACGGGCGTCTCGCCGACGGTGGTGAGGGAGACCGCGTCCTCGCTGCTCGAGAGGTCGTCGATGGTCCCGACTTTCTCGGGCTTCTCCGCACCCACGTCGAGGGTGCGCGGGATCTTGTACAGCTGCTTCCCGTCGAGCACGAAGACGGTCCCGGAGTCGGTGACGGCGATCTGCGCGTTCTCGTCCTCCGCGGTGAGCAGCGGCTTCTGCCCCGTCGCGGAGAAGGAGGAGATCTGGGCTGCGTCGGCGACCCAGACGCGTCCCCCGGTGCCGATGATGCCGACGCGGTCGGATCCGAGATCCACCTCGGGGTCCAGGCCGAGGTCGATGTTGCCGGTGCGCTCCACGGTGGCGGTATCGATGGGGATGATGCCCTTCGGACCGGTGACCATCACGTGGTATCCGTCCTGCAGGACGTCGAGGTCGTCGCCGTCGATGGCTTCGCGGCCGTCGAACTCCCGGGCATCGACGTTGAGGCGCCCCAGGAGGTGCTTCTGGGAGTTGGTCACCCACACGGCACCGTTGTTGACGGTGACCTCGGCGGAGGCGAGTCCGTCGAAGCGCACGGCGCAGATGGTGACGACGAGCGCGAGAACGGCCAGGACGGCGCTGGAGATGAGGGTGCGCCGGCGTCGTCGGCCCGTCATCGCGAATGCCACGTGCAGCTCCCCTGCCCCTCATGCCGCGCTGCCCGAGGCGGTCCCGGAGCGCGACAGCCCCCTGCAAGACTCGTCGGTACGAGGGCGCTCAGCTCCCGGCGTCGATCGGTCGGGTCGCCGTGCGGACGCGGCGGTGCCGGCGTCCTTCGGCGTGGAGTGCCCGGAGTGATGCTACCGGCAGGTCGGACTGAGGCCAATGCCCGGGCATGAATGTGGAGTGGCGAGCGGGCGACGATGCGCCCGGACCCTGACGTGCCCGCGACGCAGCACGAGCTGACCTCAGAGGTCGCTCAGGTATCGCGGTCGACGAGTCCTCGTGTGAAGTCGATCAAAGCGCGGCGAGCGGGGACGTCCGGCAGTGCGCCGAGGATCTCGATGGCCTCGCCGACGAGCGCATGGGCCATGTCGAGGGTGGTCTCGAGGGAAGGGTCCTCGCGGAGGAGGCCGACGAGCGCAGCGAGGTCATCGTCGTCGCTCAGGTCCCCGTCGAGCCGGTCGACGATGTCCCGCGTCCGCGCGTCCGGATTCTCCTGAAGGCGCCTGCGGATCAGCAGCGTCGGCATCGTGGGGACGCCCTCGCGCAGATCCGTGCCCGGGTTCTTCCCGGAGGTCTGGGAGTCGCTGCGGAGATCGAGGACGTCGTCTGCGAGCTGGAAGGCGACGCCCGCCTTCTCCCCGTACGCACGCATGACCGAGGCGACCTCGTCCCCAGCGCCTGAGGTGAGCGCACCGATCTCCCCGGCGACGGAGAGCAGCGATGCGGTCTTGTCGGAGAGGACGGAGAGGTAGTGCTCGAAGGGGTCGGCATCCTCGGCGGGACCGACGGTCTCGTGCAGCTGGCCGAGGCACAGGCGCTCGAAGGTATGGGCGTGAAGGGCGACGATATCGGCGCCGAGCTTCGCACTCAGGGCGCTCGCACGGGCGAACAGGAAATCCCCGGTGAGGATGGCGACCGAGTTGCCCCAGACCTCGTGGGCGCTCGCGGTCCCTCTCCGCGTGGGCGCCGAGTCCATGACGTCATCGTGATAGAGCGAGGCCAGGTGCGTCAGTTCGACGAGGGTGCCGGCGTCGATCACGGCGTCGTCCTCGATGTCGCCCATCGAGGCTGCCAGGAGCACCACCAGGGGGCGCAGTCGCTTGCCGCCGGCGTCCATGAGGTGGCGGGACGTCCAGGACATCATGTCGTCGGAGACCGCGACGGTGTCCGTCAGCCTCTTCTCGACGCGCGCGAGGCCGGAGAGCACCGCTCCTGCGAGTTCGTCGTCGACGTCAGGGAGTGACGAGAGGGCAGATTCCACGATTCGTCCTCTCGCACGGGGTCACGGCCACGGGTCCCCACGCTCGCGAGGACCCTCACGATTCTAGCCCCGGGGGCATCGGAGCAACCACCTTCAGCCTCCCGGCATGCACCACACCACACACGCACGACGGGGCTCGCCCGCCTGTTCTCAACGCGGACCTCACGCCGGCTCGAGAACACGCTGGGGCTGCACCAGGGCGTCCAGCCCGCCGTGGAGCCGCCGGCTCCGGATCAGACGCATCGGTGGCTCGCGGAGAGACGGGAACCAGCCGGAGACATGGGAACGTATGGGTGCGGAAAAGGGTTGTGGCTCGTCACCGCGCTCCACCCGAACCCGATCACTCGAGTCCAGGGAGCTGCTCGTGACGAGCCACAACCCTCATTCACCAAGGAATGTCCGGCGGCGTCCTACTCTCCCACACCCTCCCGAGTGCAGTACCATCGGCGCAGAAGGGCTTAGCTACCGGGTTCGGAATGGAACCGGGCGTTTCCCCAACGCTATGACCGCCGTAACACCATGAGACACCACCAGCCCACCACACCCCCACACACAAAGAGGGGTGCGCGGGGTTGTTTCCCGAGAACCACACAGTAGACGCGAGCACAGCACACAACTCTTAAACTTTTGTGTTGATAAGTCATCGGCCATTAGTACCAGTCAGCTCCACACATTACTGTGCTTCCACATCTGGCCTATCAACCCAGTCATCTCCTGGGGGCCTCCCACACCACAAGGGTGCACGG